>JBATKU010000717.1:0-2330 GCA_049669725.1 Desulfobacterales bacterium | reverse complement strand
GGCTGGCTCTGATCGCCGCGACCGCCATCGGCTTCATATTAGGAATTGTGAGGGCCGGTCGGAATAAAATTCTGCGATCCATTATCGGCGCGTGGGTGGATCTCATTCGTGGAACACCCTTTCTGGTCCAGGTATTCATTGTCTTTTTTATCCTGCCGAGTGCCGGCATAGAACTGGAAGCATTTCCGGCAGCGGTTATCGCACTGAGCAATATGGGTGCCAGCTTTATCTGTGAGATCGTAGCCAGCGGCATTCTGGCTGTGCCGCAAGGCCAGAGAGAGGCTGCAACCGCATCAGGGCTCTCCAGTTATCAGCAACTGCGGTATATTGTTTTGCCCCAGGCCATGCGATCCATCATACCCCCTTTGGTGGGACAATATGTTCTTATTATTAAAGATTCATCCGTGGTCTCTGCGATCGGAGTGGTTGATGTTACCAGGGTCGGCTGGCTGACAGTGCAGCGCATTCCGGAAGGTTTGATGGTGTTCGGCCTTGTGGCCATTTTATATTTTGCGATTTGTTATCCGTTAATCAATTTGTCAAATTACATGGAAAGGCGGATGACGGTGACAGCTACCAGGCTCTAAAAAGGAATAGAAAATGTAGCTGTATAAAGCTGTGTACACAAAAAGGGGAATGAGTCCATGATCTCTTTCAAGAACATAAACAAATGGTTTGGCGATCTTCATGTCCTGAAGGACATCAACCTAGAGGTTGCTCAGGGCGAAGTGGTGGTGGTCTGCGGTCCGAGTGGATCAGGAAAAAGCACTCTGATTCGCTGTATCAATCGATTAGAGCCTATCCAGAAAGGAGAGCTTGTCGTCGACAACATGAATGTCCATGACAAAAAGATAAATATGACCAAGATCCGAGCGGAGATAGGGTTTATCTTTCAATCATTCAATCTCTATCCTCACATGACAGCTTTAGGAAACGTGACAATTGCACCGATCATGGTCAGAAAAATGCCGAAAAAAGAAGCAGAAAAACTTGGTAGGGAGACACTCACACGGGTGGGATTGGGGGAAAGAATCAATAGCCATCCTGCGATGCTATCAGGTGGCCAACAGCAGCGAGTGGCTATTGCCAGAGGCTTATGCATGCGCCCTAAAATTATGCTCTTTGACGAACCCACATCGGCCCTTGACCCGGAGATGATCAATGAAGTTCTAGACGTCATGCGCGATCTGGCCAAAGAGGGCATGACCATGATGGTCGTTACCCACGAAATGGGATTTGCCCGGGAAGTGGCCAACCGTGTTGTCTTTATGGATGACGGGAAGATCATCGAGGTTGCACCGCCAAACGATTTTTTCACAAATCCACAAACAGATCGAGGCAAATACTT
This sequence comes from Desulfobacterales bacterium, assembly GCA_049669725.1. GTDB lineage: Bacteria > Desulfobacterota > Desulfobacteria > Desulfobacterales > JAFDCJ01 > JAFDCJ01. The sequence goes on along the minus strand of JBATKU010000717.1, from coordinate 982 downwards.
TTTAAGCTCAATCCTAACACATTGATTAATTCTTAACTTATAAGTCCTCATCCTACAATGAAAGAAATCAGAAGGATAACAATATGAACATCGCTGTATTGGGTTCGGGAAACGGGGGCTGTGCCGTTACATTCGACTGTGCAGCCCATGGGCACCAGGTCAATCTATTTGATTTTGAACAATTTCCGGAGAGTATTAAGGCTGTCCAAAACAACGGAGGCATCCACTGCGAGGGTGTCCTTGAAGGATTTCAGCCGGTGGTCTCTGCCGGACATGAGATTGAAAAAGCGTTGGATGGGGCTGATATCATATATGCCGTTGGCCCGGCGTACAGCACCAGACCCTTTGCCGAAGCCTGTAAGCCATACCTCAAGCAAGGGCAGATCGTGATCGTGTGCCCAAGTTCTTGCGGTGGCAGTATTGAATTTAAAAACGGCGCAGGTCTGGGTCTTCGGGATGTGGACATTGTCGTTGCAGAGACTTCGACGCTGCCGTATGCCGTTCGACTGCTTGAACCTGGCAAAATCAGGATTTTTAACAAGCTCAAAGGCGGGTTGTTCCTGGCGGCGGTTCCGGCGCAAAATACCAATTATGTGTTGGAGCAGGTGCGCGATGTCTATCCGGCGATGAGCGCTGCAAAGAATATACTCCAGACCAGCCTGCAGAACGGCAACCCGGTCATCCATCCCACGATTACGCTCATGAATGTCGCATTAATCGAACGCACCAAAGGTGATTTCGATTTTTATCACGAGGGTGTCACGCCTGCGGTTGGCAGGCTGATCGAAGCGGTTGATAGAGAACGGATCGCCATTGGTAAAAAATTGGGCGTGGACGTTATTCCCGATCCGGAATTAGGCGTCATGCAGGGTTATATGCTGGAAGCCACGTATGACAAGGGATTTATCACCGCGCCGGGATTCGAGGGGGTCAAGGCCCAGAGTGGTCTGGATTACCGGTATTTCAATGAAGATGTGGGGTA
>JBATKU010000716.1:0-3421 GCA_049669725.1 Desulfobacterales bacterium | reverse complement strand
GCATCCCTGGTGGTAGGATTGAACCTGCTGGCTGACGGGTTACGCGAAGAGTCGATGCGGTATCAGTAATTGTACAGGTTTCAGGTGTCGGGTGTCAGCCCCGACGCCGGCCAAAAGACCAGCCGGTCTAATCGGAAAAGAAATTTTGGCAATGAAGTTCCATATGAGGGGCTTAACTCAAAAATGAACATCGAACATTGGACGTTCGATGTTGGGCGTTCGATGTTCGACGTTCAATCTGTTCACTGTTCCAGCTAGGCAGAGTTTCATACAAGAAATTTGAAAACAAGATCTGAAACAGCCACAGCAGGTGATTTTTAAATCAACATGTTGCGCAACAATAGCGAGGAGCTAAATGGATACGGCAGATAGGGTTGAACCGGCCAATGTCATTGAAATCGACAATCTCCATATATCCTACGAGACCCGCAAGGGCGACGTAGAGGCCATTCAGGGGGTTTCGTTTACAGTTCGAGAAGGCGAAACCGTCGGCCTGGTGGGTGAATCCGGTTGTGGCAAGAGTACCATTGCCTTCGGAATCGTCAACTTTCTCGGCGCCAATGGCAAAATTGTGGATGGCAGCATCCGCTTTCAGGATAACGAATTGGTGGGGCGGTCTCAGGAGGAACTCAAAAAACTGCGGGGAGACCGGATCGCCATGGTGTTTCAGGATCCCATGCAGGCCCTGAACCCCTCGGTGCGTCTGGGTGAGCAACTGGCCGAAGTCCTGACCTGCCACCATGCCGATATCAACCAGGAAGAAGCCTGGCAGCGATCCATTGAGATGCTCAAGCGGGTCAACATGCCCGATGTTGAAAATGTTATGACACGCTATTCGCATCAGATATCCGGCGGGCAGCAGCAGCGCGTGGTCATTGCCATGGCAATGCTCAACAACCCGGCCCTGCTGATCATGGATGAACCCACCACCGCCCTGGACGTTACCGTGGAAGCGGCGGTGCTGGATTTGATCGAAGAACTCAAGGAGGAGTTCAACGCGGCCAACATCTTCATCACCCACAACCTGGGCGTGGTTGCCCGGGTCAGTGACTATCTGTGCGTGATGTACGCCGGACAGATGGTCGAAAGCGGGCCCCTGGAAGCGATTTTTCGAAATCCCCGTCACCCGTATACCATGGGCCTTCTGGCCAGCATACCGCGGTTGGGCGACAGCAAACTGGACTCTCTACTGCATCCCATCCGGGGACGCGTGCCGCCGCCGGCGGAGCGATCTAAAATCGAGTGCATCTTTGCGCCCCGCTGCAATTTTGTGACCGAAGATTGTCGCAAGGCGCGTCCCGGAATGACGGAAATCACCCCCGGGCACTCGGCTCGCTGCATCTATGCGCTGGAAATTGAAGACCGCAAACGAACCACCAAAAAAAGAAAGGCTGCTGAGATTGTAGAAGCAAATGATGCGCCCAGGGAAGATCTGCTTAGTTTTGAAAATCTAAAAGTTTACTACCCTCAGGAGGCCAATTCGGTCGTCAGCCTGTTCGGCATGGGAGAAAAAAAATATGTCAAAGCAGTCGATGACGTCAGCGTCCGGGTTGCCAAGGGCCGAACCCTCGGGGTTGTGGGCGAGTCCGGTTGCGGAAAGTCTTCTCTGGTCAAAGGGCTCATCGGCCTGGAGCCGATTACCGGCGGTCAGGTGGAGTTCATGGGGGTGGACACGACCAAAGCGGTAACCCAGCGTGATTCGAAATTGATTAAAGAGATGCAGATGGTCTTTCAGAACCCTGATTCTACCCTTAACCCGTCCTATACGGTGGGCAAGCAGATCGCTCGACCGATTAGACATTTCAAAACCGTGCCCAAGAAAGAAATTAAAACCGAAGTCCTGCGCCTTTTAAAAGCGGTTCGGCTTTCATCGGTTTACTACGATCGTCTACCTCGCCAGCTCAGTGGTGGTGAGAAACAAAGGGTCGGCATTGCCCGTGCCCTGGCCAGCCGTCCCGATCTCATCATCTGTGATGAGCCGGTTTCCGCCTTGGATGTCTCGGTCCAGGCGGCGGTTATTAATCTGCTTTTAGAGATACAACAGGTGTTTGGTTCATCCATGATTTTCATCGCCCATGACCTGAGCGTGGTCCGTTATTTTTCAGACGATATCGCAGTCATGTATCTGGGACAGATTGTTGAAGTGGGCCCTGCGGATGCCATTTATGCACCCCCCTACCATCCTTACACCGAAGCGTTACTGTCGGCGGTGCCCATCCCGGACCCGGATGTCAAACAGAAAGCACTGCGCCTGAGCGGCAACGTGCCCAGCGCCCTGGACCCCCCCTCCGGATGCCGCTTTCACACCCGCTGCCCGCGCCGCGAGGAAATGCTGCCGGACCGCGGGAAAATATGCGAAACCGAAACGCCGCCCTGGCGCACCTCTAACAGGGGCCATCGAATTTTGTGCCACATTCCTTTGGAGGAGCTCGAAAAGATGGAGCCGGTTATCTCAACCCCCGCCGCCTCGGCAGCATAGAGGAGGTATTAGAAGCTATCTCAAAAATAGTAGATTCGATTTAAAAGCGCAGCGTACACGCTAGTACGTGAGCATTTTAAACCAAATCGCAACGCAGTATTTGGGCGTTAGATGAGGTTTTGAAACCACTTCTAAACGTGGCCATAGAAGTCACGGTGCACCACGACGGAATACGCATAGTCCAGCAGCGTCCCCCAGCTGAAAACAGGCAGGTCGATTTCCCGTTGAATCGCCCGTGCAAAGGGCTGCATACCGGTGCATTCCAGCATGAGCGCCCCGATGTCGGAATGCGCCATGCAAAATTCGCGGCTGATTCTGACCATATCTTTTTCTGCTTTTTCATAGTAAGCCTCAGGGCATTCAGGCCGCTTTGAATGATCCCACAGGTTATCAAATTCAGGCAGGCCGTATTCGTCCTGTGACCCGGCAATAACAAAATTACTGTTTAAATCGATGCCGACGTTTTGCAGGTGAGTGTCGGTTAGAAACTGCTTTTGGGCGCACAATATCCCCACCTGCCTGCCGGGGCCGATAATTTGCTGAATAAAAGGTACTTGCAGCAGGCTTGACATAAATACCGGTATGTCGACATAACCGGCAATGTCTTTTTGGAAATAGGCAAAGTAGCCGCATTCAGCCGCAATCGCCCGGCAACCCATCTTCTCCAGTTTTTTCGCGGCCCGCTGAATAGGGGCCAGGCAGGGACTTTTGTCCTCCTCCCAGACCAGGGTATAGTTGTTGACCCCTTCGGCTATCTCATACTGCACCGGATAGGGAAAAGCACTGGCATTGCGCACATCGCCGGGAAATCCCGGGTAGGCATCGTCCAGGACCATGATCCCCAGCCCCATCCCATAGCAGCAGTGATCTTTGCGGGTCTTGAGATAGTTGATATCCCGATCACGATAATGATAAAACATGGCACACCCCCTTAATGATTGA
>JBATKU010000715.1:0-1599 GCA_049669725.1 Desulfobacterales bacterium | reverse complement strand
TTACTTTAATAACACCAGCATTTAAATTGGCAATGCTGTTAAATGCTGAATCTGATAAATCGATTATTCGGCCTTTAACAAATGGCCCTCTATCATTGATTTTTACAATGACGCTTTTACTGTTTTTAATATTTGTGACTTTAACTTTTGTTCCGAACGGTAATTTTTTATGAGCTGCTGTCTTTTTGGCCCTGTCATAAAGTTCGCCACTTGCTGTTTTATTTGACTGAAACTTCATCGCATAATATGAAGCCTTTCCAGACTCAGTGTACCCAACCCAATTTGAATCTCTCTTTGTAGGAACGGTACTGCACTCCAGTAGAGCAAAAAAGATTAATACACACAAACACCCCTTGAATATTCTCATCATATTAATCCCATTTCGGTTTGTAATTTTCAAACGAACCGTCTCCTTTTTCAAATAACCTTTTGCAGCTATGATACGTGACAAAAGCATTTCGAATCTTACACGGTCTCAACGGCAATGTTACTATTTTGCCATGATTATCAGGTGGGGTCAAATTTCGATGTATTAAGGCTGTGCGAGAAGTCGAGAAAATTATGATATCACAAGTTTTTCGGCGTGGTCAATTTTGCATAGACGTTTACAATATCGGTAATTTTGGGGATATTATAAAAACTTTGATATATAGCTATCGCCGTCGCACACTATAGAGACGTGATTGATGATATCACAAGCGTGGTTCTTACCTGTTGACGCTCTTTAATTTTGCTTTTAACTTTTTGGCCTTAAGTTTTGTTTTCTTATCGAACACTAAGCCACAATATTCACATTTATTAATTCCTTCGTATGGAAGCTTACATCGAGGGCAAACTATTTTTTTCATGACATCCTTTTGTACATGTGAATAAATGGATCTATATTGTCAGATATTGGTTATTCTTTATTCACTAACCCACTCTTCGGCTTCCTTTAAGTCAGAAAAAACCCTCATCTCGCGTGGATGTTTTTCATGAACAGTAGCGAACGATTCGGCCAAACCACGTTGAAAACCTGTTGAAACAACAATGGCCGTCTTTTTACCCTTGGCCTGTTTGGGTATGTTTTTCCTACTAAAATCTTTTAGCTTCTGTAGATCAGAAAAATTCAGACTGACACTTCCGTCACGAAATAACCAAATATCGTTCTTTTCCTGATAGTCTGGCATCGGTAGGAGCTTTCCAATGGTCATAAATAATTCCCAAAAGTCCACACCTGCTGGTGGCTTTACCAGAATGTAGTCTTCTTTCGTGATTATTTCTATGTCTTCTTTGATGAGGTCAGATTCCATCTTCAGCATGTCCGGCTTTGGGTTAGAGCGGGAAGTGTAAAAACGAACTGCATTAAGAGGCGCTTTTCGTGATAGCAGAGAATTGGAAGGTGTGTCAATGGATTGTGAGAAATGAAAGAGGCAGGATCAGATAAGCCTGCCCCTTATCTTGATCAAGTGTAATTAATCGGTCAGCGAAACTTTACCCAAATATATTGGGTTTAGTCAAGATAATGAAAGGTTCTGAAACTGGTGATTTATAGAGTATCCTGACTTCGCCCAAATTTGTGATATGCTCAAAAATTAGCCCCAAGATTGACGGGTTCCG
>JBATKU010000714.1:0-1574 GCA_049669725.1 Desulfobacterales bacterium | reverse complement strand
TCCTCGCAGCAAGCAGTACGAGGACGCTTTGCGAGAGGATCTTTGTGTCATGTTTCTCAGCGGGGTCAGCACCCGCACCCTGTCTCTGATTTCCGAAAAACTCATTGGACGCAAGGTTTGTGCAACCGAAGTCAGCAACGCCAGCAAGCAATTGGCTGAAGCAGTGGAGGCTTGGAGACAGAGAGATCTGTCCGCAGAGCCGATCAAATACCTGTATATAGACGGCACTCTTTTCTCGATGCGAATAGCCGGATCTATTGAGAAAGTACCTGTTCTTGTGGTCATAGGAGTTACAGAAACCGGACATAGGACAGCGCTTGGGCTGCAATCAGGCGATAAGGAATCAGCTGTCAGCTGGCGGGAGATGTTCAAGGATCTCAAAAAACGGGGGCTCAATGCAAATAGAGTCCAGCTTGGAATCATGGATGGTTTGCCTGGCCTTGAACGGGTTTTCACGGAGGAATTTACCAAAGCGAAAGTCCAGCGTTGCCAGATACACGTGGCGCGCAATGTATTGGCGAAAGTTCCCAAGAAGCTGAAAAAGAATGTTGCCGACCAAGTTCGGTCCATTTTTTATGCCTCTTCCAAATCCAAGGCTATCAAGTTCTTTGAATCGTTCAAGGCTATGAGAGAAAAGGATCTCCCTTCAGCAGTGAAGTGCCTGGAAAATTCATTAAACTCGTGTTTGACATATTTGCAGTTTCCCCAGGAAGAATGGGTTTGCCTGCGCACAACCAACGTTATAGAGCGCGTTAATAAAGAATTTAAGAGAAGAACAAAACCCATGGAGATCCTGGCAGGGGAACGTTCCTGTTATACCCTGCTAACTTTTATTTGTTTAAAAATGGAACTTCACTGGAGGTCGAAGCCCATAGGAAGAGTTGCCGCCAATCTGCCATTTATGAAAAAAATGGCGTAAAAAATTCACACATAATTGTTGACGGTACCAATGTTCATTTTGGGCGTCTAATGGTGCAACAAATTAGAATTTCAATATTAATTGATATGCCAAAAATTTATTAAGTGTTGTGGCCATATTTTGGCAGGGAAATTGCTTAAATTATTTATAATCTATAATTCCTTTCTAATTTCATCAGTAGAGTGTCAGATATAACTACAAATAAGGTGGAACTGAAATAACCAGAAATTGTCGGAAATAAACTGTGGAAATTATAAACGTTCTGATACCATTGTTGATCTTAATAGGCGGATGCTATCTGTGGTATAAAACCTTTTCCTGATAATTCATCTGTTTTCCTCGTTAATGGCTAATCGGCAAATGCATATCAGTAGTGATTCTGCATTTAAAACGAGACAAGGAATTGTCCTGTGAACAATGTAGGCATAACAGATAATGGAAATAGACGTTTCGGTATTGATAGGAGAGAGTTTTCATACACAGCATATTTGCCAGAAAGAAGATCGGGCAAAGATCGTAGGGGCATATTTTATTATAGAAGTATCCAGACTAATGAAAGGAGAAGCGATATAGAGAACCAACAATACCATAGCGGTATAATACATTAAGGAACTTTAATATCAATGAACTGTGAATCTTCGGATTATCAAGGTGG
>JBATKU010000713.1:0-2053 GCA_049669725.1 Desulfobacterales bacterium | reverse complement strand
CCGGTGGGGGTGCTTTGTTAAAGAACCTTTCTAAAATCCTCAGTGAGGAGTGCGCAGTCCCGGTATCTGTGATTGAAGATCCATTGTCATCCGTTGTACTCGGAGCTGGGAAAGTAATCGAAAATATTGAACTACTCAAGAAAGTGACACCTGAATAGCTTTTGAATATTAAGATTCAATCAAACTGTTGATGTACTACCTGAATTTTGCACCTAAATAGCCCTGTACAAAGTTTGAGATCAATTTGCCGTAATTGACTCCGAGCGATGATTGTTATTTTAAAATTCAGGTAATAATTTTTTTAAATATTTTTAGCTTAAATTTTCTATATGGTATCGGTTTAACGTCCTGTAAATTCAATATCTTTTATACGTGCAAGAAATTTCTTGCGCAATATCAGATTGCAAAACGCGCAGGCCAGATACTTTCATGATGCCAGGGCCTTGGAGCTGAACGCGCTTTATCTATAAATTGCAATAAGTAAAACATTGCCGGTGTTCTGGCATCGTGGATCGAATATTTCACCTTATCACGGTTGCCATCTTTGACGACTTTGGCTGCGATAAACAGCAGCTTCAAACGGGCAATGCGAACCGTATTGTTCATAATGCCTTTTAATACACGGCCATCGGCCGCTGGGCAGTCAGATCGATTCGCGGATATGCTCTGGTTGGCGATCATCTTCATGTAGCGCCAAATGTTATAGGCCAGCATGATGATTTGAAAAAAGGCATAATTGTTTTTAAACTTGGCCGATGGGATCATATCCAGGCCTTCGCGTTTGGCTTCGCCAACCAGGTTTTCCACATCGGCGCGCTTATCGTATTTGGCAATCACCTTGTGGGCGGGGCCGGCCAGGCTCGTGCAAAAGATCCGATAGGTGTACTTATCGTCTTGGAACAGCACGCATTGTTGGGGCTGATTCGGAGGAAGCTTTTGTTCTTTTAAAATACGCATGGCCACAAACCGACACGGCTGGCCCCAGCGACCGGGTTGATAGATGCAACTGTTATATTCGAGCTGCTTACGTTTGAAGGGCCGATACCACTGGTTACTGTCAAAAACCGGGGTGCAGCCTCTATTGGCGATGATAAAGTCAAATCCGGCTTTCAGTGCCGCTTGGACACTTTGCCAGGACAAAAACTCCCCGTCGGCTCGCAGCAGCACCTCCTGAACGCAGCCGGGCAGGTGGTTTTCAATATCGGCAATAAATGCAGCGGCTTCCGCGCCGTCAACCGTGGTGCCCTTGCGCAATTTACCGACCAGATATTCGCGGGTCTCTTCGATAAAACCCAGCAGGGGGCGCAGGCCTTGTTTTCCGCGATGCTTTCGGTTGTGGCCTTTGCGTGCACCCTGCTGGTTGCCGTATACGGTTTTAACGGTGGTATCGATGTCCACGCGGATGCGGTAGAATGTAAAACCGCACAGTTGCCAGACACGTTCGCGTAAAATGCTCATCACTTTCAATAGCGATTTAGCTTGGTTGATGCCCAGGCTGTCCACATAGCGCCAGAAAGTGCTGGCCGCCGGAAGCCGGGTGACTGAGAAAAAGCCGCACAGCATGGCGTCCATACGAACATAGACAAAGTGCCAGATTCGATTAAAGCCGATAAACAGTAGCATCAATATGCCCACCATCATCAAATAGTGACCTCGCTTGGGGTTACGCGAGGGCTTGTGATAAGACGAGTCAAAAATTTTATGAAAATTGACCAGATCCAAAAATTTGATCAGTGCCAAAAGCCCGCCAAATGGGCTCAACTGCTCGGTGCACGTTTGATAAGCCGTGGAAGCGTTGATTTTTCTGGCCTTAGCGCGCTTTTTACAAAACCCTTTACGGGTGCGGTTTTTCCTGTTATTGTTTTTTCGTTCTTTTACCATTTGGGTACCTCCTGTTATAGTGATTATGGTTCGCCAAAACCCTTGCTATAACAGGTTCCCAAATGGTTTTTTATTTTTCAAGATCTATTTGGTGCAAAATCGAGGTATTCACTGATAGTATTATGGCTTTTTCTAAAATTGTAAGTTTTTCTTCACAATCCATATCTGACTC
>JBATKU010000712.1:0-18247 GCA_049669725.1 Desulfobacterales bacterium | reverse complement strand
TTACTTTCCTATGCCAAAGAAAGAGAGCCCCAGTATGAAATTTGCGACCCCAATGAAATTGCAGAAGATGTCTGCAGCCTGGTGCAGGATAAGGCCCGGGAGAACAATGTTGAAATCATCACGGAATATGATAGTACCATTGCTGAAATCTCAATGGACCCCAATACCATTCATGAGGTTTTGTTGAACCTTATGTCCAATGCCGTCGATGCCTGCCTGTTTGATGAAAATATGGACAAAAAATGGCAGGTCCGGCTGGCAACCACAAAAGAGAAAGGGAATCGCATTAAATTTGACGTTATCGACAACGGCGCCGGCATGGATGAAGACGTCATCAAAAAACTCTTTACTTCGTTTTTCAGCACCAAAGGCCATCGCGGCACCGGCCTCGGTTTGATGGTTGCCCGCAAACTGATCGAAGAACACGGGGGCGACATAAAAGTAGATTCCCAACCGGGCAGAGGAACCACATTCAGTTTTTACTTGCCTTATACAAGCGCAGGTGACGTGCAATAAATATCTGTGCGGACGGGGATAAACCACAAATGTGCTAAGTTGTTTTTGTGAGAGAGGCGCTAAAAGGACGAACATCGAACGTCCAACATCGAACGTTGAATGGAAAAGATAAATAAATAGAAATAATAAAGAAATGAAATTAAATTGCGGAGCTGAGCGACATCATTATTCGATGTTCGACGTTCATATTTTGAAACTAGCCCGCATGGCACAAAGGAGGATATATCATGGGTAAAACAGTGCTGGTTGTAGATGATGATCCCGATGTCAGGTTGTTCAGTGTAACGGTCCTGGAAGAACACGGGTATACACCTCTGGAAGCAGCCAATGGCGAAGAAGGTCTTAAGATGATCAAAGAAAACAAGCCCGATTTGATCATTCTTGATGTTCTGATGCCGCGGCAAAGTGGAATCAGGCTATATCGTGAATTAAAGACCGACAAATCTTTAAAGAACATCCAGGTGATCATCCTTTCCGGAATAGCCAAGAAAACGTTTCTGAGATCCCAAAAAGCATTGACCGAATTTGGCGGTAAAGAAGTACCGGAACCCGAAACCTATCTGGAAAAGCCGGTTGAACCCGAAGTCCTGGCTGCGGCAATTGAAAAAGCATTAAGCTGATGCTAAAAGGGTTTTTCGGGCAACCATAACGGAGAATGGCAGACATCATGAAGATTGAAAAACTACTTTTTGTCACCAAGTTTGAAGAACTGGGTTTTGATGCGGTAAGATCGCTGCTCAGCCTGACAAAGGCCGATTTAAACCATGTTATCTTTATCAATGTCATCGAACGGGATCGGTTTGCCATGAGCCGGGTGGGATACCGCAAGGATGAAGAAATCCGGTTGCGGGAGGCGGCCAACATCCGGTTTATTGACTGGTCCGAAAGCCTGTTTGAGCAGGGCCTTGAAGTCGGTGTCTATATCGTGGTCGGCAGCCTGGTGAGCGAGGTGATTAAAGCCGCCCAAAAAGAAGAAACCGATCTGATTGTCATCGGGCGTTCACATAAAGGCGTGCTCGAGCATTTGTATTCGGGCTCGGATGTTACCGAATTATTGCGCCGGGCGGCAACTCCCGTGCTCTTATACAAGCACCTGTCGGAAACCGCGATTTCCATTGAAAAACCTTTCGACCGGCCACTGCTGGCAATCGACTGGTCACCGGCCAGTTTAAGGGCCGTGGAATACTTAAAAGGATTGGGCGATGTGGTCAGTGAAATCAGTCTCGTGCATGTTGCCAGTGAAAAGGATTTAAAGGGTCCATCCGCGATGGAAATCCAAAAAACCCGCAAGGAAACACGGCTAAAACTCGAAGAGATATGCACCATATTCGAAACCGAAGGAATCGATGCCAGAGCCCATGTTTACATCGGGGATCCGGATGATGAGATTGAAAAGGCCGCCCGGGATTGCCAGGCAACCATGATCGTTCTGGGTTCTTCGGCCAAGTCGGCCTGGGTCGAAAAATGGCTGGGGAGCACCCCGCAAAAATATGCTGAAGAATCAATCTATCCGACCCTGTTGATACCACCGGCGAAACTGTAATTGACTATTGATTATTGAATATTGAATAGTCAATCGAAAATATTCAATTATTGTAAGAAAGCCCAATTAAACTGTTTGGCCCTAAAATGTGTAAGCACACTCTCTAAACGGTTAAGACTAAACGGAGGATTCGATGGCGGTAATCACTATTTCAAGACAATTTGGAGCCGGTGGGATCACCCTCGGGAAAATGATCGCCGAAAAATTCGGCTATACCTTTGCCGATACAGATGTCATCAAAATGGTCGCTGAAATGGCCAACGTCTCGACCCATTTCGTAGAGACGGTGGAAAAAGAAGCCGGCGGCAAATTCTCTAGATTTATTTCAAAAACGGTTTCAAAACCTTTGGTGGAGCGTATCCTGAAGGATGAGCGCGGCTATATTGACGAAGAAATATACCTGGATTATCTCGTTTTGATAATCGCTCAGATGGCCGATGATGGGGATGTCGTCATTCTGGGCCGCGGCAGCCAATACATATTAAACGACCATCCGGACGCCTACCACGTCCTGCTCATCGATACGTTTGAAAACCGGGCCAGATTCATGCAGAAACATTATGACCTGTCCCAAGGCCGCGCAACCCAGGTTGTCAAAAACGAAGACAAGCGCCGCCATAATCTCTACAAAAAACTGGGCAAAGCAGACTATGACAACCCCGACCTCTATCATTTGGTACTTAACATGAACCGGATTCACCTGGACAAAGCGCTTGAGCTCGTCAGCGATCTGGTTAATTCCTGACGATAAAATCATTCGGAAGTCAAAAACAGCCTGCATTGACAGGACCAGCATTAATACCGCTCCCGGACACAACATTCACCCTACACATCCAGCACTCAAAAATTCACCCAAAGGGAAAAGAGTTGACCTTTAAATTGTAATATGTTTTACAGAGAATTTCTAATTGCCTGCACTAAAAGATAATCATTAATAATTTTAAATAGTTGGGATATTTAAAGGCCAGATGGAAAGTTGCACCCATGATGGTTGAAAACAACAAACCAGGACAAGGGGGAAAGCCACGGAAGTCCGATTCCGGGAATGTGGCCCAAAGCGGTGTTCGAAGGAAACGGTTTGTCCCGATACTTCTGACCTTTATCATCTCAATGGTGACATGGCTTGTTTTATCGGGACAATTTGATCGCTTTCACATTTCCCTGGGGGTTGTTTCAAGTTTTATCGTTGCTTATTTTTCCGGGGACCTGCTGTTTGCAACGCCGATTAAAAAAGGCTTTTTCCGACAGGTTATCAGATTTATATTGTATGTCCCCTGGCTTCTTTATCAGGTGTTCATCGCCAATCTGCACATCCTAAAAATCGTTTTTCACCCCCAAATGATGGATCGGATCGATCCGAAAATTATCCGATTCAACACCAAACTCACCGGGCAGATGCCCTTGTTCATATTCGGCAATTCGATCACCCTGACTCCCGGGACGATTACGATTTTTGTAAATGTATTCGGAACCTATACGGTGCATGCCATCGATGAAAAATCTGCCGAAGGGTTGCCAGGAGAAATGGAAAACAGAATTGTAAGGATATTTGAAAACTGATGGATATGGTTTTTTTATACGCAGGCATCTATCTTGGCCTGTTGATGACCCTGCCTTTGTATCGCGCGGTGTTCGGACCCACTGTCCCGGATCGTATGCTAGGGGTTAATGCCATCGGCAGCAAAACAACCGTTCTGCTGATTTTAATCGGTGCCATCTACCAGCGGGTGGACATGTTTGTCGACATTGCCCTGGCCTATGCAACCCTGAACTTCATCGCCGTGCTGGCCACATCGCGCTATTACCAGAAAATGAAAGGGTTGTACGATTATAAAACTCCCCCTAAAAGGCCATCTTCAGGAGGGTCACCGGAATGAATATTATCGCAACCATTTTTTTGATTATCGGACTGTTCTTTTTCACAGGGGGTTCGATCGGAATTTTGCGGTTCCCTGATTTTTATTCGCGTCTTCATCCGGCCGGCAAATGCGATACCATGGGTCTGTTGTTCACCCTGGGCGCCATGGCTCTGTATTCTCTGCATGATTTTTCCTTGCCGGCCTTATTGACCGCCTTGAAGATTCTGCTGATTGTGGTTTTCATTTTTATAACCAGCCCGACGGCCACCCATGCGATCGTTGACGCCGGGGTTCGTGCGGGTCTGAGCCCCTGGTCTAAAACACCCCAAACGGAGGTGGATGAAACATGATCTGGCAACTCGAATTTATTATTCTGATTTTGATCATTTTTTGCGGCATCGGCGCCCTGATGGTCAAAGACCTGTTGGGGGCAGGCATCCTTTTCAGTGCCTACAGTTTCATGCTGTGTCTGCTCTGGGCGATCATGGGCGCGGTGGACGTCGCTTTTACCGAGGCCTCAGTGGGAGCCGGCGTGAGCACGGTGTTGTTCGTCGCAGCGATATTTCGAACCACCCGAAGGAGCAAAGATTGAAAACTTTCGGTATTATTGCGGTGGTACTGTGCGGTGCCCTTTTGATATACGGGACGGTAGACTTCCCGGAATGGGGGGATCCGGCTTCGCCGGCCAGCACCTATGTGTCCCCTTATTATATCGAACATTCCATCCCGGACACCTCGGTGCCCAATATTGTCACCGCCGTATTGGCCGATTACCGCGGCTACGATACCATGTTTGAGACCGCTGTTGTGTTCGCAGCGGGCATTGCCTGCATTTTTTTGCTGCGAACCGAAAAGCGCGACACTCCCCGATCGAGGCTTTATCGACACATCCCCACCGGCGTCACTATCCGGATCGAAAAAGGCGGCCGGCTGCCGGAGGGATCGAAGGACCTTGAAAGAATCGACTCGGTGTGGGTTCCCTACGATTTAATCATAAAAACCGGCTGTCGGTTGGTGATTCCATTTATTCAGCTGTTTGCGCTGTATGTCGTTGCCCATGGGCATCACAGCCCCGGAGGCGGATTTCAAGGCGGCGTTATCTTCGGTGCCGCGATTATTCTATATGCCCTGGCCTATGATCTGCGGACTGCTCAGACACATTTGCCGATCAAAACCAGCGTGCTGCTCTCCTCCACCGGGGTGTTGATCTATGCCGGTACCGGCGCCCTGTGCCTTCTGCTGGGAGCCGATTTTTTGAACTACAGTGCGCTGGCCGGGTTGCTGGGTGTCGATCCGATCACAGCGCGCTCCCATGGGATTCTGATCGTCGAAATCGGTGTGGCCCTGGCGGTCATGGCCGTCATGGTGGGCCTGTACTATATCATTTCTTCAGCCGGCAGGCTTGATGAAGGACTCTAATCATGGATCCCGTCATTGCCTTTATAATCGCCAAGTACAATTACTGGATGTACATCATCCTGATGATGATCGGGCTTTTCGGCATGATCATCAAGAAAAATCTGATCAAGAAAATCATCGGGATGAACATATTTCAAACCGCCATCATCCTGTTTTATATTTCGATGGCGGCCAAAAAAAACGCCACCATTCCAATCATCGCCCATGCCCACGGGGACGCCCAGGCCGCTGTTAACGCCGCCGGGATCATTAACCCTCTGCCCCATGTGCTCATGCTGACGGCGATCGTCGTGGCGGTGGCAACCCTCGGGGTTGCCCTGGCACTGGCAATTAAGATCTACCGTCAGTACCATACCCTGGAAGAGGATGAAATCATCAGCCAGATAAGAGAATAATGAATTCACATTTTCCTGCACTGATCATAGTTGTTCCCCTGCTGTCGGCCCTGGTGATTGTCATGGCCGGGTGGCTGAATAAAAAGTATTGTTTCCCGCTGACCGCAACAGCGCTGGGGGCGGCGTTTGTGACCGCGGTTGCCATGCTTTCCAGGGTTATGGATTCCGGCCCCTTCACCTATCACCTGGCGGGTTGGGCGCCGCCCTGGGGGATTGAATACCGGGCCGACTATTTAAGCGCCCTGGTATTGGTGGTGGTCACCGCCGTCGCTTTGATCAACCTGATTGCAACCCGGGCAATCGTACGGGCGGATTTTCCCGAAAAAACCGGGTCGTTTTACGGCCTCTACAGCCTGTTTGTGACCGGTTTGCTGGGGGTCGTGGTCACCGGTGATGCCTTTAACCTGTTTGTTCTGCTGGAAATAACCGCCTTGACCGGCTATGCGCTGATCGGCATTGGAAAACAGCATGCCCCCCTGGCCAGCCTGAATTATATTTTCATGGGAACCATCGGGGCCAGTTTCTACCTGTTGGGGGTCGGGTATCTATATCTGGCCACCGGGACCCTGAATATGGCGGATCTCGCGTTGCACCTTTCAAAAATATCCGACTCCACGGTGGTTCTGGCGGCCTTTCTGATCTGCCTGACCGGATTGTATATGAAGATGGCTCTGTTTCCCTTGCATGCCTGGCTTCCCAATGCCTATGCTTATGCGCCCTCAGCCGCCGTCGGCATTATTGCGCCGCTGACCACCAAGGTAATGGTTTATGTGTTGATTCGCATAACCCTGTTTGTATTTACGCCCGCGTTCACCTTTGCCCACCTGCCGCTCAACCAGGCCATGATATGGCTGGCCTCGATAGCCATTGTTATGGGTTCTATCCTGGCCCTGTCGCAGAAGAGCCTTAAAAAAGTCCTGGTGTATATTATTGTGGCCGAGGTCGGCTACATGGTCGGAGGGTTGTGGATCGGCAACCGCATCAGCATTTCCGGCTCGATTCTTCACATCGTCAACGATGCGGCCATGACCCTGTGCGTATTTCTGGCCGCAGCCGGCCTGCAATTCAAGCTCAGGGGCGACAGCTTCACCGCATTGCGGGGCAGTTTTCGCAAGATGCCCTACACCATGGCGGCCCTGGTTGTCGGGGGCCTTTCAATTATCGGGGTCCCGCCGACATGCGGATTTTTCAGTAAATGGTATCTGATCTCAGGGGCCCTTACAGCCGGCACATATCACTTTGTTGTGGCCCTGCTGTTGAGCAGTCTGATTAATGTCGTTCTTTTTTTTAGAATTTTCGAAATCGGCTATTTCGAGCCTTTTCCCGGCAAAGACAGCCATCACGGACAAAAGGCGGTGGCCGTAAATGAGGCCCCGTTGAGCATGGTGGCCATGCTGCTGCTGGTATCTGCAGGGCTGATTGCACTGGGCTTTTTCAGCAGTGATATGGTAACCCGGATTATACTGCCGTCTATTCCGGCCGGTATTTTATAAAATTTTTATGGAATAACTAAATGGCGACTATTTACAGCATAAAACCGTTACTGGCGGTTATCGTCTCGCTGCTGCTGATACCGGTTCTGATCTCCAGCCGAACCCCGAATATTCGCGAAGGCTGGACCTTCGCAATCGCCATTGCCAAATTTTTGATCGTGGCTTCCATGGTACCGGCGGTTTTACTGGGAAATCAGATTGTATTTACGGTGGCGGAAGTCATCCCGGGCCTGGCCATTAGATTTAAAGTCGATGCCCTGGGGATACTCTTTGCCTTGGTGGCATCGCTGCTGTGGATCGTCACCTCGGCCTATTCCATCGGCTATATGCGGGGGCTGAAGGAACACAGCCAGACGCGCTACTTTTGTTTTTTTGCGCTGGCTCTCTCGGCAACCATCGGCGTGGCCTTTTCAGCCAACCTGCTGACCCTCTATCTTTTTTATGAGATGCTTTCCTTTGCCACCTATCCGCTGGTTACCCATCACCAGGACCGGGAAGCGCGAAGTTCGGGCCGCAAATACCTGCTATATATCGTCGGCACCTCCATCGGCCTGGTGCTGCCGGCGATGCTGATATGCTATCACCTGACCGGCACCCTTGAATTCGCTCCCCAGGGCTTTTTGGCCGGGGCAGCCTCACCGCTAATGACAGGCGTGCTTCTGCTTATGTTTATCTTCGGCTTTGCCAAGGCTGCCATCATGCCCATGCATGCCTGGCTGCCGGCCGCGATGGTGGCACCGACACCGGTCAGCGCCCTGTTGCACGCGGTGGCAGTGGTCAAGGTAGGGGTGTTCAGCATTGCCCGGGTGATGACCGGTGTTTTCGGTGTCGATCTGCTCTCGGATCTGCACCTGGGAACCATTGTCTGCTATATTGCCGGTTTTACGGTGATCGTCGCCTCGCTGATGGCCATTTCCCAGGACGGTCTCAAGCGGCGGCTGGCGTTTTCAACCATCGGTCAGCTGTCCTACATCGTGCTGGGTGTTGCCCTGCTGTCGCCCAAAGGGATGACCGGAGGCCTGGTCCACATCGCCATGCACGCCTTCGGCAAGATCACCCTGTTTTTTTGTGCCGGTGCCATCTTTGTGGCCACCGGCACAAAATATATCAGTGAGATGACAGGCATCGGCAAACGCATGCCGGTGACGATGGTGGCGTTCTTCATCGGCAGTCTCAGTGTTATCGGGCTGCCGCCGACCGGCGGCTTTTTCAGCAAGTGGTATCTGGTGCTGGGGACAATGGAGTCCGGCCAAACAACCATGCTGATTATCTTGCTGACCAGTTCCCTGCTGAATGCGGCCTATTTTTTGCCGATAGTTTACCATGCCTTTTTCTGTTCCCCGGAAAAGGCCATGTTCGGCGACGACATCCGGGAAGCACCTCTGTGGTGCGTAATCCCGCCGGTGATCACGGCTGCCGGATCTGTTTTCTTATTTTTCTATCCGACATTGTTTATGCGGTTGGCGGAGATGGCGGTGGGGATTAAATAAGTTTATACTCATGGAACATCGGGGAACCAATAACCAGATACCGGTAACAAATATCCAGCATCCAGCATAGAGCATCGGGTAACGAGGTTAACATGAATCCCAAAAAAGAATTCGATTATTTCGACCGGCCCCAGGTCAAACGCAAACTTTGGATTTTGCTGTGGGTGGTCTGCAGTCTTACGATAATCCCTGATCTGTTCACCCACCGGCACCCCCATTTCGGATTTGACGGTTTTATCGGCTTCTATGCCCTGTTTGGTTTCGTCACCTGCGCGGTCCTGATTCTCCTGGCCAAACTGATCGGACAGGTGTTGAAGGTTAGAGAGGATTATTATGATAAATGATTTCCCGCCGGCCGCCATTTTGATACTGGGTGCCCTGCTGGTTCCTTTTTTCAAGGGCCGCGCAAAAAGCTGGTACGTTATCTTGCTGCCGGCGGCCGCTTTTTACCTGATTTCGAAGCTTGACCCCGGCAGCTCGTGGCAGATTCACTTTTTCGGCTTTGATCTGACCCTGCTGCGGGTGGATAAACTCAGCAAGGTTTTCGGCTATATTTTTACCCTGAACGCCGCCGCGGCCTTTATTTATGCATTTTACTTAAAAAACAACACCCAGCACATGGCGGCCCTGTTTTATATCGGCAGTGCCCTGGGGGTGGTGTTTGCCGGAGACCTGGTAACGCTTTATTTTTTCTGGGAAATAATGGCGATTGCCTCCACCTTTCTCATTCTGGCCCGCAAAACCGATAAAGCGCTGCGGGCCGGTACCCGCTATGTGCTGGTGCATATATTCGGCGGGCTGTGTCTGCTGGCCGGGATCGTGATCCATATCAGCCAGACCGGTTCGG
The DNA here is from genome assembly GCA_049669725.1 of Desulfobacterales bacterium. Classification (GTDB taxonomy): domain Bacteria; phylum Desulfobacterota; class Desulfobacteria; order Desulfobacterales; family JAFDCJ01; genus JAFDCJ01. Next base: position 8,685 of record JBATKU010000712.1, on the reverse strand, counting down.
TTGGCTTTGAGGCCATGACCCAGCGCACGCCGGCAACCTGGCTGATATTAATCGGAATTTTAATCAATGCCGCCGCGCCCCCGATGTCGGCCTGGCTGTCCGATGCCTACCCGGAAGCGACCATCACCGGCGGTGTCATCCTGAGCGCCTATACGACCAAAACATCGGTGTATGCCCTAATCCGGGGATTTGCGGGCTGGGAGATCTTGATCGTCATCGGCTGTATCATGACCTTGTACGGGATCATTTTCGCCCTGCTGGAAAATGACATGCGCCGCATCCTGGCCTACAGTATTATCAACCAGGTCGGCTTTATGGTAACCGGGGTCGGCATCGGAACGGCCATGGCTCTCAACGGGGCTGCCGCCCATGCATTTTGCCATATCATATACAAATCGCTGCTGTGGATGTCCGCCGGTTCCGTCCTTTACATGACCGGCAAAAGCAAATGCACCGAACTGGGCGGCTTGTACAAGACCATGCCATGGACCCTTGTTTTCGGGACCATCGGCGCGCTGGCGATTTCATCTTTTCCGGGTACCAGCGGATTTACCAGCAAATCCTTGATCATCGATGGTGCGGTTCACGCGCACCTGGTCTGGGTCTGGATCGTGCTGGAAATTGCATCCGCCGGCGTATTTCTGCATGCCGGCATCAAATTCCCCTACTTTGTGTTTTTTGCCAAAGACAATGGATTGCGGCCCGGCGAAAGCCATAAATCGATGCTGGCGGCCATGGGGTTTTTGGCTTTCCTGTGTATTTTTTTAGGCGTTTATCCCAAACCGCTCTATGCGATTTTGCCCTTCGCGGTTGACTACCAGGCCTACACGCTAAACCACGTCGTTGCCCAGATGCAATTGCTCATGCTGTCGGCCCTGGTGTTTTTTCTGTTTTTGCCCCTGCTCAAGCGCACCGACACCATCTCGCTGGATACGGATTGGTTTTATCGCCGGGGGGCGCACGGTTTTTATGGAATAATCGACAAGGGCTTGAACGGTATCAACAATTTTTGTGATAGGGTCTTCGCCCGTGACCTTTCTGCCGGCATCGGCCGCTTTTTTAAGAAAGGCCCGGCCCGAATCGTCATAGGGGTCGTCATCCCGGTCAGGGCTATCCTGGGAGATGACAAAAAAACCCAGGCCATCGTGAAAGCAAGGATCAACGCGGCCTTTGAAACCGACGCATATCCGGTCGGCATCAGTGCCATTGCGGCAACCCTGTTCATCGTCATCTTATTCTTGTTTTATTAACCAATATCATATAATCGACACTATATAACGGCAGGCTAAAACCAAGAATAAAAAGGGAGACGGAATGATTACCAAGGAGGAGTTAAGAAAGATAGTCATTTTGGGGTATTTGACCGACAGCATGCTGGAGAAACTCATCCCCCTGGTGGAGCGGCTTCATCTAAACGAGCAGGATTATCTCTTCAAGCAGGGCGCTCCGGCTGAAAGGTTTTTCATGCTCAACCGCGGCAAAGTACTTCTGGAGCAAAGAATTTCGGATAAAATGACGGTTTCGATCGAATCCATCAGACCCGGGTACTCGATTGGATGGTCCGGCATGATGGCGGGCGGTCTGGAACCTTACAGCCGGTACACTTCCGATGCTATCTGCACGGAAACCTCCGAGCTGTTTGCCATCAACGGCGAGGAGTTGAACAACCTGCTGGATGACGATCATGACCTGGGCTATATGCTTTGCCGGCGATTGATCAGGGTAATTTCCAGACGTCTGCGGCACCGTACCGAGCAGTTTGTCAGAATCATCAAACAGCACCCGGATATAGAAAACTTAATTATAGAATAGCCATCGCCGGCTGTAATCAATGCTTGACACTTGAAATTGATTTTTGCTATCAACTAAGCCCACCAAGCAGGTGTAGTTTTCTTTGGCGATGGCACCGAAGAAGACCCCATGATTTTCAGTTATAAAAAAAACAGCGCATGGGCCGAAGGCCTGCATATCGTCATGCAGATCGGTTTGACAATGGCCGGCTGCATTATTTTCTGTTTTTTTGTTGGGTTGTACTTGGACAAGTGGCTGGGAACAAAAGGAATTTTTGTAACCATTTTTATCGTATTAGGCGTCATCGGCGGCGGCATCACTGTTTATCGGCAAATCATTGATGTCACCAAAGAAGATATAAAAGATAAAAAAACTCCGTAGAATGGGACCCGTTAAGCAAGCCCAGAAAAAGTATGGTTCCCGTGCAATGGTTGTGGCCATTGTCTCCGGATTTGTCTTTATCCTGGCCGGTTACAAACCCATCGGCAAAGGGTTGGTTCTGGGAACGATTTTCAGCGTGATCAACTTTGTTTTGATCGGCCAAACCCTTGCCTTGCGCCTGTCCCAATCAAAAGGTAAAACCTTTTTTTTTTCTCTGGGTTCGATCGTTTTCAGATTCGCGTTACTGGCCTTGCCTCTGATTCTGGCCGTTAAATATCAGCAATTTAATTTGCCGGCGACGATCGGGGGAATTTTTATGATCCAGCTGGTCATCCTGGCTGACTACCTGGTGAACTTAATCACATCCCGGGAAAGACATGTATAAACCGGCGGGAGGCACAACCGACCAACATCCAAGTTAAGTGCGACGCTCATAAAGATCGGGAGAAACGGCCTTATGAAGGAATTGGGTAAGCTACACCAATTGATCATACCCATTTGGGGGCACAGCATCACCATAAATCTTGAAGTTATCTTGATGACATGGATTGTCTTCACCGTTCTGATTGCGCTGGGTTTTGCGGCCACCCACAAACGCGACATCCTGCCCAGGCCGTTTCAAACCCTGGGAGAAATGTTTGTCACCCTGCTTTACGGCCTGACGGAAGACGCCCTGGGCAAAGAGATGGCCAAAAAATACGCACCTCTGATCTGCGCCCTGTTCATGTTCTTGTTAATCTCCAACTGGATCGGTTTGGTACCGCATCTTGATGAGCCGACCAAGGATTTAAACACGACCCTGGGCCTGGGACTTATGGGCTTCGTGATTGCCCACTATGCCGGGATTAAAACCAAGGGATTTAAGGCCTACATTAAAGAATATTTTCAACCCATTTTTTTCATGATGCCGTTAAATCTCATCGGCGAACTGGCGAAAATTGTATCGATCTCATTTCGGCTGTTCGGCAACATCATGGGCGGATCCATCATTATCCTGGTGGTATCCCATTTGACGTACAGCATTGTTTTGCCGCCCTTTTTATACGCCTTTTTCGGGCTTTTTGTCGGCACCATTCAGGCGTTTGTGTTTACCATGCTGACCGTCGTTTACATCTCAGTTCAGGTTAAATAAAAATGGCATGGAATGTTGAAACCATAATCAGTTTGGCAGCCTATTCGGGCGGTGGCCTGGCAATGGGCTTGGGCGCCATCGGTGCGGCCATCGGCGAAGGCCAGACCGCCGCCCAGGCAAATTTGGCAATCTCCCGCAGTCCCAAAGCCTCAGGCGAGATTTTTAAAACGATGCTCGTCGGGCAGGCGGTGGCTGAATCTGCATCCATTTTTGCCCTGGTGATTGCCATATTGTTGCTTTTTGCGGATGTCTCCGTATCCAATCTGATCAAGGCCGCCGCTTTTTTTGGCGCCGGTCTGAGCATGGGTCTGGGCGCCATCGGATCCGGAATCGGATCCGGCCTTCCCGCCGGTGAAGCGTGTTCGGGAATCGCCCGGCAACCTGCCGTGACTTCTCAGCTTACCACCAACATGCTGATCGGGTCGGCCGTTTGCCAAACCCCGGCCATCTTTTCCATGGTGGTTGCTTTGATGCTTATATTTATCGACTTTAGCAGTTCCCCCCTGCAGCCGACATGGGCCGCCCTGCTGGGAGCAGGTTTGAGTATGGGACTGGCGTCCATTGGGTCCGGATACGGCGGCGGCCTGGCTGCCGGCGCCAGCTGCGAGGGCATCGCCAGGCAACCCCGGTCCGTGGCCAGCGTGACCACCACCATGCTGGTGGGCCAGGCAGTATCCCAAACCCCATCAATCTTTGGCCTTTTAATCAGCTTTATATTAATGTTTAAATCGTTTCCGGAATCCACTTCACTGGGCGCGGCCATGGCCCTTTTAGCAGCAGGCATCTGTATGGGGTTCGGCGGTATCGGACCCGGTATCGGCAACGGTATGGCGGCCGAGGGTGCCGTCCGGTGGGTGGCCAGAAATGCCGAACACGCGGGCGATCTAATGCGAATTATGCTGGTCGGCCAGGCGGTTTCGCAATCCACGGCGATTTATGCCATGGTGGTGAGTCTGGTACTGATATTTGTTGTTTGATGGCTTTCAATATATAAAAAAGCCATCAGCCGGGAGGCCGGAAAGCCAAAAAGCTGGGAAGCAAATCAAAACAGATCGCTTTCAAGCATTCCAGCTTCCAAGCCTCTGGCATTGTTAAGGTTACATCAAAAAATTATTATAAATTAGCATTTACCAATTTAGACGATAGATTGAAGGAGGTATGATCATGGCAATTGAAGGTGTGGATATTGTAAAGGCGGCGGCATTTATCGGTGCCGGTTTATCAATGGGACTCGGTGCGATCGGCCCGGGTGTGGGTGAAGGCATGGTGGCGGCCAAGGCCTGTGAAGCCATTGGTAAAAACCCCAAAGAGGCGGGCCTGTTAACCCGGACCATGCTGGTCGGGCAGGCGGTTTCGGAATCTACCGGAATCTATTCCCTGGTCATCGCGCTACTGCTGCTGTTTGTTGTCTAGTTTGGTTAAATTAAGTCGAAAAGAGACCGACATCATTTCGAATAACAATTAACCAATAACAAATAACTTTTAATTGAGCGTCAATCGTTCAATTATAAAAAGCAATCTGGATTGGTCCCATGGAAATCATCAGCAACATTGCGCTTATCAGCATTAATGAAACCCTGATTGTTCAGGTGATCGGCTTTCTGATATTTTTGTTTGTGATCAATCGCGTCATGTTTCGCCCCCTGCGAAATGTGATGGCCGACAGGGAACTTTATATCGAACGGGTCACACGAGATATTACCGGGGCCAAAAAAGAAGTAGCCTCGATGACCAGCCAGATTCGGCAACAGGAAAACACCATCAAAAAAGAGGCCTTTGCGCTCAGGGAAAATCTGGAAGCAAAAGGCAGCCAGGAGGCAAAAAATATTTTTTCTGCTGCCAAACAGGAGATCGCCGCAAACAGCAAGAAAATCCAGCAGGAAATTGAGCACCGGATCTCCCAAGAAAGACAATCGCTGGAAAAAGAAGCTGAAATTCTGGCGGGGGAAATCATCTCTAAAATTCTGAATCGGAGGCAGAATCTGTGAACAGCCTGAAAAAAGCAGCCCTGCTTTGCAGTTATATTTTAACCTGTTTAGCCATCCTCCATCTATCGGCCTTTGAAGTTCTGGCAGCCGAGAATTCCGGCGATTGGCGTCCCCTATTCGATCTGGCCATGCGGTGGTTTAATTTCCTGCTTCTGGCCTTTTTGTTGATAAAATTTTCAAGGGCGCCCATCAAAAAATTTCTGGAAGGTCAAAAACAGGGGGTTGCAGAGGAAATCGACGGCCTGGAAGCTGAAAAAGAAGAGATGCTCGGTCAAATTGCGGAAAGCAAAAACCAGCTTGAAAACAGTCAAAAAAGGTTATCAGAGCTGAAAAAAAGAATCATCGCCCAGGGCGAAAAAAACAGACTAAAAATTATAGAAGAAGCCGAGCAGGAGAGCAAAATGATGCTCAAGGGTGCCAAACAGAAGATCGACAGCCGGATCGTAGAAGCACGTCAGGTGCTCAAATCCGAACTCGTTGATTCCGCCTTTGCCCTGGCCATCAAAAAACTGCCGGAAAAAATTACAGATGAAGACAATCAAAAATTTATAGACGCCTTTATGTCCAATGCCGCTTCTAAATAAATCATACTAAATTCTATGCTTTGAACCCCAATGCCCGTATTAAGTAACGGGCTATTTTTTTGGCTGATAGTGTGATATAGCGGTTGTTAAAAAAACGATCCTTTTCTCGAGCGGTTTTTCTACAACCACTTATACCAGCCGTCCGTATTTGGGAACTTATTTTTGAAAGACGGTATAAAGCCATATGAAATGGATTAATTTGTAATTCGCAAATAATTTTAGGATAAGGAAAAGATAATGACCAAGAAAAAAATCTCTGTCGATCAATTTGTCAAAAATCAGGTAAAAAAATGGGAGACTCAATTTTCCGGGAAAAAAGCCAAAGCCGAAGCACAAATTCCGGTGATAACCGTAGCCATGGAGCCCGGCAGCGGGGGAAGCCTTATCGCGCAAAAAATTGCAGAGCAGCTCGAGTTTGATCTTTTTCACCGCGACATCGTTCAGCAAATCGCCAAGACGGCCAAAATTCGCAGTACGGTGGTCAACTCCCTTGAAAAAGAACGTCTCAGCGGGGTAAAGGACTTCATATCCTCCTTGATGGAAGATCAATATATTCATCCCGACACCTACCTCAAACATCTTCTGGTAGTCATCAGTACGATTGCCAAACACGGACGGGCCGTTATCGTCGGCCGAGGGGCCAATTTTATCCTTCCGGCCGAGGATATATTTGCCGTAAGGGTAATAGCCCCTTTGGAAAAGAGGATCCGCGAAGTGGCTTTGACCTACCGGGTGACCACCGAGGAGGCCAAACGACGGGTGATCCAGAGGGAATCGAAGCGCAAAGCATTCGTCGGGCATTCCTTTCATGCCGATATCTCCGATCCCATCCACTACGACCTGACCATTAATACCGGCAAGATGAGTATTGAATCTGCGGTGGAAGCGGTTATCGGGGCCGTTATGGCAAAGCTGGGGGAGAACTCCTGACTTTTACCCGAAGGCGTCAGGGTGCTCTTTGTCATTCCCGCGCAGGCGGGAATCCAAAAAAATACAGTGGGCCCTTGACTCCCGCCTGCGCGGGAGCGACGGGCTGTAGACATGGCACGTTGTAAATAACTTTTGTAAGTTATATCTGTGACATAATATGCGAGAGGGGGGAAGATTCCAGATAGGCTGTCTTCTTGGGTCTGATAATAAAAATCTTACTTGACCGTCATTGGCATATAAATTATAAACACTGGGATAGTCGATCAGGTCCATATTGGAAGAATTTTTCAATTTAGGGGCTTTGCCCCTATTGGAATGCTGGAATATTGGAAAAATGGGTCTTGGGATACTGCAATATTGGGTAAATGGTCCAGCGGCGGCGGAACGATAAAATTTAAAATGGATTGTATCCTTTGTAAACCCACTTTTCCATCGTTCCACTATTCCATTATTGCATGATTGAGACCAAAACTCAGGCCTAAATAAATACCCTGTCGTTTCATTCAGTTGTAGAAATTCCAAGACGTTTAACTAGGGGACTGTTTAACCATAACAGAGGAAAGAAAGGAGGGACGTATGAAAAAACTACTCGTTTTAAGCTTAACCATTTTGATGGTGTCTTCCTTTGGGGCCATGGCCGGCGCCAAAACCTTGAAGGTGGGTCTGGATGCGGGCCCCGTTTCCCAGGACCCCCAGGTCCAGTTGTCCGGCGGCATGCTCCAGTACTCTCACTGGGTATTCGACCCGCTGGTACGCTACGCCCAGGACATGAGTTTTGAACCCCGCCTGGCCGAAAGGTGGGAACGCATCGATGATCTGACCATGCGCTTTTATCTGCGCAAAGGGGTCAAGTTTCACAGCGGTAATCCGTTTACGGCCAAAGATGTGAAATTTACCTTTGAACGCTTTTACGCAAGCCCGGATTTCAAGGGACTCTTCACACCATTTGATGGCTGCACCATCGTTGATGACCACACGGTCGACATCAAGACCAAGAAACCATACGCACTGCTGATCAACATGGCGACTTATATCTTTCCGCTGGACAGCAAATTTTATTCCGGCACGGATGCCACCGGGCAGCCCAAAGATGCCGTCGTTAAAATCGGTCCGTCATTCGCGCTCCACAATTCGTCCGGCACCGGCGCCTACAAGGTTGTCGAATGGGAGCAGGGGGCCAAGTATGTTTTTGAAAGATTTGCCGATTACTGGGATAAAAGCTCCCCCGGCAACGTCGACAAAATTATCCTGACACCCATCAAAGAAGGTCCCACAAGAGTGGCCGCTCTTCTTTCCGGCGATGTGGATTTTATTTCTCCGGTACCACCCCAGGATTTTGAAAGAATCCGCAGTAATAAAAAAGTCAAACTGGTAACCTATTCCGGCGGCCGGATTATCACCGTTCAGTTAAACCAGAAACGGCGTCCCGAATTCGTGGATGTGCGCGTCCGCCAGGCCATTGTCCATGCCATCAACAATGTCGGCATTGCTAAAAAGATCATGAAAGGTACGGCCACACCAGCCGGACAGCAAGGCCCCAAAGGGTATATGGGATACAGCCCGGCCCTGGTTCCCCGCTATAACCTGAAAAAGGCCAAGGCTTTGATGAAAGAAGCCGGGTTTGAAAACGGCTTTGAGTGCACCATGATTGCCCCCAATAACCGCTACGTCAACGACGAAAAAATTGCCGAAGCGGTGGTCTCCATGCTGTCTAAAATTAAGATCAAGGTCAACCTGAAGACCATGCCCAAGGCCCAGTACTGGGATGAATTCGATGCCCAGGTAGCGGATATGCAGTTGATCGGCTGGCACTCGGACACCGAAGATTCCGGCAATTTCAGCGAGTTCCTGACAATGTGCCCCAACAAGGAAACCGGCT
>JBATKU010000711.1:0-1814 GCA_049669725.1 Desulfobacterales bacterium | reverse complement strand
CTTGAAAGAGGAGCGATCAAGGTCAGGTTTGCAGGCCTCGAGAGCCTTGCCGGTGGCCCGCCCAGCGCGGACCTCACCTATCAGCTCGAAGGAGCGCGCTCGGCCGTTAGCTTCGCCCTGCCGCTGGACCGCGATCGAACCCGGCGCTACCTTGCCAAGGAGGAATACCACGAGGAGCAGATCACCTTGTCCAAACTATCGTCGGACCTCTCCAAACACTGCGCACAACTGCTTGCAAATGAAGGTTACGCCTCGGCCAGGGTCCACGGTAATAACAAGTACCGCACCGAACTCCCCGGCTGGCAGCTTGATATGCACCCTGACATTTCGCACCGCTACGTCGGGGTCGCTTCCGGTCTTGGCTCCTTTGGCTGGTCCGGCAATGTGGGTATCGAAGGATACGGCACGGCCATCATCCTGGGAACGGTAGTCACCACTGCGGACCTCACTCCCACAGACCCGATCCCTGAGGAAGAATCTTTCTGCGATAAGTGCAAGACATGTGTGGGCGCCTGCGTGGGCGGCATGTTTTCAAAGAGTGAGGAGGATTCCGTTACCTTGGGAGGAAAGACATTTACCTTCTCTCGCCGCATCGACCTAAATCGCTGCAATTTGGTGTGCGGCGGCTTCACAGGCCTGCACAAGAGCGGTAAATGGTCCACCTGGTCTGCGGGCCGCTTCCGAGTTCCCGAGAAACCTGAAGAGACCCTTGATCTCCTAGTGAAGTCCGTCGTCCAGAGCAGCAAAAGGCCGGCGATGCCCTCGTCCGGCGGTTTTGAGCCCACGACTCTGGGGGGGAAGGTGAACATCCGCCTTACCTGCGGCATTTGCAACTACATCTGCTTTGGCGACAAAGACGAAACTCGCGAAAACTATCGTCTGCTCACCTCCTCAGGATGCGTGATCCAGCGAGAGGACGGGGAAAAGATTGTGCTGCCTTCCGAAGAAGCAGCCGAAGAGTTCGAAAAGATGGATTCGGTGCATCAAGCGCTTTACACTGACGCCGGTTTATAACGGGATCATCTGGAACAGCATAAGAACTGACCGAGGAGGTCAGCGATGAAGAAATGGCTAATAGGCTTTCTGGTCGTCATGGTTGTACTTGCTGGAGTTGGATTCAAATACAGGCTTGAATTGGCGCTTGGAGGAATCAACCTGCTGATGAAATTGCGGATGACGGTGGGCCCTCATCAGGAAATCAATTGGAGCAGAAGCACTGCTGGGACCTGGCAAGGGGATCGGCCGCCGAATATTGTCCTGATCGTTGCCGATGATCTTGGCTGGAACGACCTGACGCTGAATGGAGGTGGTGTCGCCGGTGGCACGGTTCCCACTCCTCACATCGATTCCCTTGCGGCCGAAGGGGTCCAGTTCACCAATGGGTATGCCGCTTGCGGCACCTGCGCCCCGTCCCGGGCAGCCCTCATGTCAGGACGTTACCCAACACGATTTGGATTTGAGTTCACACCAACACCTCCCGGAATGTTGAAGATGATCGCCAGGATGGCCAGAGGACGGACAGAGGGTCCACAGCTCGTTACCCATTTTGACGAAAAAGGCGATCAGGAGCTTCCCTACGAGGAGATGGGAATGCCGAGCGAGGAGATCACACTGGCTGAAACGCTTAGGGAAGCCGGATATCATACCGTGCATATTGGAAAATGGCATCTCGGCCTTTCAAAGGGTATGGCCCCGATCGATCAGGGCTTTCACGAGAGTCTGTTGATGGCAAGTGGACTCTATCTACCCGAAGATGATCCCAATGTAGTGAACTCCAAGCAGGATTTCGATCCGATCGATCACTTCTTATGGGC
>JBATKU010000710.1:0-5901 GCA_049669725.1 Desulfobacterales bacterium | reverse complement strand
ATATAAATCTAAAAGATGCCATCTGGGCGGGACGTTTTGTAGAACCACGCATTCTCGAAGTTCTGCCGGCGGCTTATGAGAGATTTAAAAGGCATTTCTCAGGCGATGCTGAAACAGTTGAAAAGCTCGAACAGATCATTGATAGGATCAAACAAAAAAGCAATCATAAAACTGAATTTTATGGAATATCCATCGAAAAAATAAGGCCTTGGTTTTTCATCCGATTACGAGATGGAAGATCGAAATCCTTAGATGAAAGAAAAGTGTCCAAAACATTTCGATTTAAACCCGAAACAGTGGATATATTAAAAAAATTGAAAGATCAAACGGGTCAATCAGAAACGGCAATTTTGGAAAACCTAATAAGCCGAAATGCGCTATTTGATTTGGCGTAAATACTTAATTGCGCCACAAAAAGGAGTTTTATGCACAATGCTTGAAAACAGGGTTTGATAAGGCAGACCCTCACTATCAGCACGTAATTTCAATAGCGCGACCTGCATATCTTCCTGCAGAACTTCCGCAGTACGCTGATTCCGACGATTGCCATCCCGGTTTCGCTGATCGGCACCTTCGTTTTCATGCTGGCTTTTGGTTTCTCGATAAATACCCTGACTCTGCTGGGGCTTGTGGTTGCTGTTGCGCTGGTAGTCGACGATGCCATTGTGGTCGTGGAAAACGTCAACCGTCATCTGGAGGCCGGCGCTATCCGGCTATATTAACGAAAGGCTATTTAAAGAAGGCACCTTTGTTAAGGAGGGCGATCCCCTCTATCTCATCGACCCCCGACCTTATAAGGCTCAGCTGGACGCGTATCAAGCCAAGCTGAAGCTCGATCAGGCCAGCCTGGTCTTCTGGCAAAAGGAAACCAAGCGTTACCAGTCGCTGGTCAAGCAAGGGGCAGCATCAAAAGAAAAAACCGAAGGCACCATCGCTAAACGTGATGAAACGATCGCGACTGTGGCTAAAGATAAAGCCAACATCGAAAATGCCAAACTGGATCTAAGCTTCACCAATATTACCGCACCTTTTGACGGGCGCATCCAGGAAACCAGGATCAATGTCGGCAACCTGGTCCAGCAGCAGCGGGATGTGTTGACCACCCTGGTCCAGATGGACCCTGTCTATGTGGTTTTCAATATCAGTCGCAGGAATGTTTTTGAAACGCAACTGCTCAAACGCCAGGGGAAGCTGTTTGAGACAGGAAATATGCTGGTTGAAATCCTGCTGCCGGATGGCAGCAGGTCTTTGTGGTCAATGCGGACAACAAGGTGGAATCCCGCAGCGTGGAAGTCGGCCGTGGCTACCAGGGTCAGTGGGTTATCAAGAAAGGTCTGAAGAAAGGCGAAAAGTTAATTGTTGAAGGCACCCAAAAGGTACGTCCGGGTATGGTGGTCAATGCGAAGGCATATACATCTAACAAGTTAAAAGCAAAAGCGGATGACGGATGAAGCCTGGGGTGATGAAAGTACTCCCGCATTTCAAAGTCATCCCGATTTTATCATTCGTGCCTGAATAACCGGAAAACGAAGTGTCGCGGTCGGAGCTATGAATCCATCATCTGCAGTGATGGTTTTGGGGCATATATTTTATTTTCGAATCTACAATAAAATAGGCTTGATAATAAATATAGCAAACTGTATTCAACATAGCTTTTTAAGACATCTAAATTTTAAATTATAATCCCTCCATTCAGTTACCTCCGACAGTGGCTCTGATTACCTTGTAACCCTCCTTTTCCATTGCCGAGGCAACTTTATCCTGAAGCTCTTTTCCGGGAGTCAACGCATTCATGTAACCACCGCGACCGCCGCCGGTCACCTTGGCTCCCAGAGCGCCCAATTCAAGGGCTTTATCGCAAAGGTAGATCAGGGTTTCATGGGAAAGATCCATGTCGATTAAAATTTTATGATTTTCCGTCATCAAACGGCCCACCGTTGCGAGATCATAATCTTCCAGGGCTTTTTTCATTTCAAAGGCCTGGTCTGTAATGTTTTGGAGCCGTTTCTTGAATAGATCCGGATCTTTTTCCCGCTGGGCCTGGACATGGGCATCGAGTTTGGAGGTGTCGGCTGTCACACCGCTGTTGCCCAACACAACTTCAATGGGTTGTTTCAAATTGATGTGCTCCCAGGTTTTTTCTCCGTTTTTAATATGATACAGTATCAGGCCGCCGTAGGTTGAGGCAGTGTTGTCGACTCCGCTGGGGGTTCCGTGATAGGCAAATTCGCCTTCCCACCCGAAATGGTTGATCTCGTCGATGGTAAGCCCGAGATCAAATTCGTCATTTAAAGCCCGGGCCAGAGAAACAGCGTGGGCGGCACTGGCACCGACACCGCTGCCGGCCAGCAATGATCCGCCGTAGGTAATTTTCAAGGGGTATTTCTTGACGTCGATTTTCATCACTTCCAGCTGGTGGTTGATGGACTCGATCTGCTGGTGCTTTTTCTTTTCTTTGTATCCCGGCACCTCGGTGCGATTGTCTTCCAGAATCCATCCTTCGCCTTCTTTTAGCCGTTCAACCTCGCAGACGGTTTCAAAAGGAATTGATGAAACAATGGCCGGGACTTCTTCCAAAACAAATTGATCACCGATTAAAATGGATTTTCCAAATGCGGTTCCGATGCCCATTGTATTCTCCTTTGCGCTATTTAAGCTTATATATGTAGTTGTAAGTAGATATATACCTTTTGGTGAGTATTCGACTTTTTAAATCCGAAATCCGAATTTCGAAATTCGAAACAATGCCCAATGTCCGAAATTCAAAATTCAAAACAATAAGGAATTCCTAAAATAGTAATATGAAAAGACAATTCTGCAATCATCTAAAGTTTGGAACATTTGGTATTTGATATTCGAATTTGTTTCGGATTTCGGGTTTCGTGCTTCGTATTTATAAGTCTCAGATTAGATAAATCATATATTATCTATCAATAATTTCAATATGAGAATTGCTTTACGAGGAGAGTATCCGCTCCATTTCTTCTATTAACTGTTCTTCCTTCCCAATAGCCACGGTGGTGGCGGCTGTCAGGGTGTGGCAGGCGTCTGAGAACCCGCCGAGTTTGTTGGTGGCTTCGGGTAATAATACATCAAGTCCCATTGTTTTACCGGCTCTGATATCGGCTTCCATCTTGGCCGACACACGCATGGAAATTTTAACATCCTGCATCCCGATGGGGCCGAAACCCGGAATTTCATCGGGAATAATTTGAAAACCGGCGACGTACTTATCGGGATCCACGTGATCCGAATTCTTGATGGCATCACAGAAGACGCCGATCATCTTTACGCCCATGGGTTTGAATCGATTTTCGACCTGAAACCACTGGATATGATCGGTTGTTATCAGGGCACCGGACTGGATTCGTTTCAGTTCTTCCTCAAAGGCTTTGGCCTGAACGGACTTCAATTCCGCCAGCATCCGGTCGGAATCCTCAGTTGTTCCCTCCAGACAGACCTTAACACCTATGTCCGGCCCATTTTGATAATAGCCGGCGGCTCCCAGCGTATCCAGGTAGGCGCCGAATTCATCGCAGGGTACCTGACCCCGGGGAGTATTCAGATAATAGCGCTCGCCGACTTCCTGGTCTCTGATTTCCATTTTACCCTGCTTAACGGCTTCCAGGGTAACCTCACGATTTTCGCTAACCAGGCAGCCGTCCACGAAAAATTCATCACCGACCGCACCGATGGCCGCGATATGGGCCAGATCGGTATTAGCCGGATCCAGCGTGTGGGCGAACAGATAGCAGGTAGTTGAACCTGATATGTCGCGGTCGCCTTTGAGACCATAGAGGCATGGATCCAGATTGTGAACTTTCGGATCGGTAGACGGTTCGGCCACATGGTGGTCCAGGATCAATGTCAAGTTACGTCCCCGGTTCAGGTCGGAAAGGATCGGGGCGATTCGGCCGGCAAAATCGGCAAAGACGATAATCCCGCCTTCCTGCGCATAAACTTTTTTTAACAATGCAGGATAGGGTTTTTCCAGACAAAATCGCTTGATTTCAAAGCCGGCCCTTTCAAAAGTCCGGGTCAGGATCGCCCCCGAGCTGAGTCCGTCGGAATCATTGTGATGAAAAATATGAACTTCTTTGCGGGGCCATTGCGTGACTTCTTTTACAGCCTTTTCCATGTCTTTGATTAATTGTTTCCGCAATGGTAAGCTCCTTTTGATTTAGAAAGTTGTCATGTAATTTGCCCTCATTAATGGAGGAAACCGGCAAAGTCAATAGAATTAACCCGGACTTGATTGTCTTTTATCATTATGCAATAAAGTAACCCTAAACCCTGAACCTTTGAACCCAGAACCCATTAATATGAAACCATTCGAACAGTTCCCGGCAACCGTTAAGAAAAACATTGGTTATGTGTTAACGGATATCGACGATACCTTGACGAACGATGGTCGTCTTCCGGCCGTTGCTTTTACGGCCATGGAACGTCTGAGAAAAGCCGGTATAAAAACCATTCCCATCACCGGACGGCCGGCTGGCTGGTGCGACCATATTGCACGAATGTGGCCGGTGGACGGTCTGGTCGGCGAAAATGGAGCCTTTTATTTCCGATACGACGACAACCTGCGCAAAATGCAGCGGCGTTACTTTAAATCAGACGAACAGCGGATCGCCGACCGCCGGCGACTGGAAAAATTAAGGGACGAAATCCTGCATAAAGTTCCGGGGTGCCGTTTGTCGGTTGACCAGGCCTATCGCGAAGCTGATCTGGCCATTGACTACTGCGAAGACATCGAGCGGCTGACGGACCACGATATTGATAAAATTGTAAGCTTATTTGAACGCGCCGGCGCCCAGGCCAAAGTCAGCTCCATTCATGTCAACGGCTGGTTTGGCGACTATGATAAACTCACCATGAGCGGGATAATGTTTGAAGAAGTATTTGGCCACCGTTTGGAAGAAATAAAGGATCAGGTAATTTATACCGGTGATTCTCCCAACGATGTACCCATGTTTGCCTATTTTCCCAACTCGGTTGGGGTTGCCAATGTGAGGCGGTTCGAAGGAAAAATGGACCACTATCCGGCCTGGATAACTGAAAAAGAGGGCGGGTATGGGTTTGCGGAGATGGCGAATATATTGCTGGAATAAATTTTTAGATCCTAACCCGGACGAGCCGGCTGGAGCGAAGCGTAAATCCGGCTTAGCGGGGAGCCAAACAGGAAAATTTTTTGCAAAGAAATAACTTTTATGGATCTAACCAAGTGGGAGATGGACAAAGTGCAAAAAGACATTGAGCGCCGGAAAAGTGAACGGATAAATTATAAATCGGCCATTATGCATAATACGAACCCACCTGATTTTTTTTACAGCGGAACGATGTACAACTTCAGTACGGGGGGGCTGTATTTCGAATCCAATGAAGACCTTTTACAAGGAGATGAAATTTCCATCTCGATAAAAGAGCCGCCGGCACATTATTTAAAAACCCCCGGCCAATATATTGCTGTTAAAATCATGTGGTGTCAAGACCTGCAGGGGGCATCTTATCAAGTCGGCTACGGGGCAAAGCTAATATGAATTAGCGGTGACGCCATCTGCGTACCCTGCGGTCACGTATTTTAGGATCCGTGAGAGTTATCCCTATCAATAATTCACATAGTCTCCATTGAGAAACGAAAAGCGCCTCGCATGCTGCGCTGAATATTGATCCCCTAATTGAAATCCTTGGTATTTATGATACAATTTAAAAATAGTTCACGCCATTTTATTCTAACATTGAAAACTTGGTCCTCTGGGCCAAGTCACAGATAATACGCTGTGGCGCAAAAAAAATACCGTGGAAAGATGGAAGAGTGGAATGTTGGCCCGCCCTGGTGCGACGCACGTATAAATTGGAGCTTTTGTTGTAATATTTGAAATCCATAAGTTAAGACGAACT
>JBATKU010000709.1:0-17627 GCA_049669725.1 Desulfobacterales bacterium | reverse complement strand
CCAGATAGGAGGTGTTTAGCGCAATGCCCGCAAATACGTTTTCAGATTCATTAAAATCGATTAAGCGCAAACCCATTTCGGCAGAAATTCTAAACATGATAACCGACAATATTCTTGCCGGAAACCTGAAACCCGGCGATAAGCTCCCAACCGAGTTTGAACTTGCCGAAAACCTGGGTGTAGGTCGAAATTCCGTGCGCGAAGCGATCAAGATGCTGTCTTCCTTAGGTGTCGTTGAAGTAAAAATGGGGGCAGGAACATTTATTACCCGGTCCATGAACGGATCTATTCTGGAACCTTTGATTTTGAGCCTGGCTTTTGAGCAGGGGACATCAAAGGAATTGGTGGACCTGCGGCTTATGATCGAAGTCGGGGCGGCAAAGCTGGCAATCCAAGCCGCCAGCGACGAAGAAATTGAAAGGCTCGAAGCCGCAAACGAGAAACTCAAAGAGGCGGCCGAAAAGAAAAATAACGATTCGAATTATCTGAGAGAGGTGGATTTAAATATTCATTACACCCTCTTTGAAATTACCAAAAACCGATTTGTGGCTAAAATCGGTAAGGCTATTTATCGACTGTATTTTGCCTCTATAGAAAAGACGGTTGAACTCGATCCCTATCGTGCCTATCTCAACCATAAGCTGTACATTGACGCGATTAAGAAAAGGGACAAAGAATCGGTCGGGGAAAAAATCAGAGAAGCCCTGGCAGAGTGGGTGGATTATGTGAGCAAATGATTCAGTTAAAGAAGGGAGCCTGATTGTGGAAGTTTTACGATTTTGGGAGGAAGAGGGGGTGACGGTTCCGGAACCTTACAAACGGCATATTAAGGTTATGCTGGCACCGGACCGGCGCAATGCAGAGGAAATCACTTTTTCCCAGGTGCTTATCTACCCTGAAAGCAAAACAGACTATCACGCCCATGACCGCCCGGAGCTGATTGTCGTCGTTTCCGGCCGCGGCAAATCGATATGCGACGGAAAGGAAATTGGTGTCCAGGCGGATATGGCCCTGTGGATCAAGCCCGGGGAAAAACACCAACTTATCAATGATGGCGATGAAATGTTGAAACTTTACACGTTTTTCACCCCGGCCTACAGCGCCCGGGATCTAATGAGTGGCATCATGAAAGCAGCCGGGAAGGATGAATAACCCTGGCGGAAAGAAAAAAGGATTAGATTCGATGGCCGACCTCGATCAATTCATTTTGCACGAAAACCCGGACATAGATGATTACCTTGTCGGGACTTACCTGTACCGAAAACCGCTGCAGGATTCAGCCGAAATTATAAATACTGCAGTCATGATGGCGACGGAGCAGACAACCGGCACCTGGGTCCGGGTCCCGGGGGAAACCCAAGACATGATCAAAAAGTTTCGGGGTAAAGTGCTCAATATTTGGGAAATCCCGGATACAGAACAATTTGAGGGCACTGCGGATGTCGCCCGTTCGTTCATACTTCAGCTGGGCTTCCCCTGGGAAAATTTTGGACCCCAGATCCCAATGATGCTTACCACCGTTTTCGGAAACATCTCTATGATCGGGAACATCAAGCTGCTTGACATTCAATTTCCCAAAGAATTCGTTGAGGGGTTTCCAGGGCCTCGTTTTGGAATCAAGGGTATCAGAAAAATGCTGGGTGTTCCGGAAAGGCCGCTTTTGAATAATATGGTCAAGCCTTCTACCGGTATTACGCCCGATCAGGGAGCGGATTTGCTTTACCAGGCCGCCTCAGGAGGAACCGATATTATCAAAGACGACGAGGTGATGGGAAATACGGAGTTATCGCCGGTTTTAAAGCGTGTGGAGGTATATATGAAACGCCTACGGCAAGCCGAGAGCGAAACCGGCGAAAGAAAGCTTTACGCGGTGAATATTACTGATGAACCCGAAAAATGCATCAAAACCGCGGAGGCGGCTGTCGACAATGGTGCAAATGCTCTACTGGTCAATTTTTTACCGGCGGGGATGGGATTAATCACCTCGCTTTGCCGCAATCCCCGAACCAATGTACCGATCCTGGCACACCTTGATTTTGGTGGTGCGCTGTACGCTAGCCCCTGGCACGGTATAAGTTCATCGCTTCTATATGGTAAATTGGCGAGATTGGCAGGGGTGGATCTGCTTTGCATCCCCACTCCCTATGGCAAATTTTCTCTCAACTATTCAAAGTATATCCAGATAGTCCGTAGTCTGCGTAGCCCTTTTCACAACCATTCAGGCGTTTGGCCCATTGCAGGCGGTGCGATAAAGCAAGGTCATATTCCCACACTTTTCAATGATCTCGGGCGGGATTTTATTATTGGAGCCGGCGGTGCCATACACGCCCATCCCATGGGGCCGGCTGCCGGTGCCAAAGCATTCCGGCAGGGAATTGATCTCGTGATGAAATACGGTAAATTTGAAGGATTGGAAATGGGCAAAGAATTAAAGGTAGCCATTGAGCAATGGGGAAATCGCTAATACCGATTTAAGAAACCCTCTTGGGGCCTTCTCTTAACAGGATTCAACCAGTGCAGAATGAACGCATATTGATATCGTTTTACGGAGATGACTTTACAGGCACGACTGCCACTGCTGAGGCATTTATGCAGTCAGGTCTACCGACGATTATATTTACTGAACCGCCTACTCCATCTTACTTGGAGGAGCATTTTCCCATGGTACGAGCAATGGGAATTTCGGGAATTGCCCGAACGCTTCCAGCCAATCAATTAAAACAAACTCTAAAACCTATTTTTTCAACCCTCAAAAGTTATCAATCTCTTATTTATCTTTACAAGGTCTGTTCAACTTTCGACTCCTCTGAAAAAGTTGGCAGTATCGGCAAAGCCATTGAGCTGGGTGTAGAATTATTTGCTCCGGATTTTGTGCCGGTGTTTCCAGCCGCCCCGCGACTCCAACGGTTTACGATCTTTGGCAATCACTTTGCAGCTCTGGGTGACAGCAATATTTTTCGTATTGATCGGCATCCGTCTATGTCTAATCATCCGGTGACACCCATGAAAGAGGCAGACCTTCGATGCCATCTAGCGAAACAGACCGATATGAAAAGCGGTCTTATCAATATTTTGGATATCGAGGCCGGATCGGAAAAGATCAATGCTCAAATCGATGCGCTCTTGGCGATCGGCATGGAGGTAATCTTTTTTGACTGTCTGTCGGTTAATAATCTAAACACTATCTGTGAAACAGTGGTCAGCAGAATTCACAGAAAAAAACCGGGTTTTTTTGTGGGGTCCCAAGAAATGGGCTATGGTTTGGTTAATGCTTTGATAAAAAAGGGGCTTCTGTCGGACGGAATCTTTTCCGAACCAGACCACGGGGGGGGGTCCGACAAAGGACCTATTTTAGTCCTATCGGGCAGCTGCGCAATTGTGACCGCAGACCAGATAAAATGGGCCAAAACTCATGGGTTTACTGACCTTGCAGTCCCGGTTGAAAACCTGTTTGACACCGCCAAAAAGAAAAAAGAAAAGGATAAGATTGTACTTGCCGCCTGCAATGAGCTGGCAGCCGGCCGGTCAGTCATCGTGCACACCGCCGTCGGGCCGCAGGATGAGCGTATTGAGGGGATGAAAAAAAAGGCTGGGCAACTGTCCTTGTCCGAACTAGATGCCAGCTGGATTCTCGGTGGCGAGTTAGGAGATATCGCTCAGAAAATATTGCGTCGCTCATCCCTCAAACGATTGGTGGTTGCCGGGGGCGATACAAGCGGAAGGATCCAAAAGTATCTTCAGGTAAAAGCGTTGCAAGTTGCCAAGTCCATTGGACTGGGCGCGCCGCTTTGCTACGTCTTCAGCCAAAGAGCGCATATTAATGGTTTAGAGGTGGCATTTAAAGGGGGTCAGGTCGGCGATCGCGATTATTTTATTCAGGCTCAACATGCCCGCACGGATGAATTTGAAAAAGTCGCACTGGGCACATTTTAAAGTATACAGCAGTAAGATTTAAATTTTCGATAAATATGCTATCAAGAATAGTGAATTGATCAATACAGAAAGGAGATTAATAATGCCAGATGTGGATGAAATCAAAGAAGGCAAAAAGTATTACACCGATATCCCCCAGGAGGCTGAGCGGTTTTTTCTAAAAGGATCAAACGCTCTAGATTGGGGAATGCAAAATCGTCTGAGCCGGATTTTTAATCCGCAAACAGGTCGCACGGTTATGTTGGCCGTGGATCACGGATATTTTCAAGGGCCAACCACAGGTTTGGAGCGAATTGACCTCAACATCCTGCCCCTTGTTAAGCATGCGGACACTTTAATGCTGACCAGGGGTATTTTGCGAAGTGTTGTTCCTTCTTCGGTTTCGCAATCCATCGTGCTGCGGGTATCTGGCGGGACCAGCATTCTAAAGGAACTCAGCAATGAGGAAATAGCGGTGGACATTGAAGACTCTATCAGACTCAACGTTTGTGCCATGGCGGTTCAGGTATTTATCGGCGGTGAGTACGAGCGCCAATCCATTATCAATATGACCAAGATGGTGGATATAGGTACGCGTTACGGTATCCCAACACTGGCCGTCACGGCCGTCGGAAAAGATATGGCCAAAGATGCTAGGTACTTCAGGTTGGCTACCCGTATTTGCGCGGAGTTAGGGGCCCATTACGTTAAGACCTATTATATCGAAGATGGATTTGAAACCGTTACCGCCTGCTGTTCGGTTCCCATCGTGATGGCAGGGGGTAAAAAACTCCCCGAACTGGATGCCCTGACCATGGCGTATCGGGCAATACAGGAGGGTGCTTCGGGTGTGGATATGGGCAGAAATATTTTCCAGTCGGATTCCCCAGTGGCCATGATACAGGCAGTAAAGGCAGTCGTTCACGACAACGAGACCCCTGAAAAGGCATTTGAGCTTTACACCACAATAAAAAATGAATGATTTCGAAAAGTACGCCTGAGGAAGAATATTCCGTCACGGAAGAATACGATCCGAACGACAACCGGTGCGAGCCGATAATCCATATATACTTTCCAATTTTAAGGTGCCAATTATAGGCAGGTTGATCCGGAGAAGCCCATTTATGAGGTATGATAGATGAAGGTTGCAAAATGGTATAACAACAATGATATCAGAATTGAAAATATGCCGAAGCCCAAGCCCGGCCGAAATGAAATACTCGTGAAAGTTATTTCCTGCGGAATATGCGGCAGCGATATCGTCGAATGGTACAGACTGCCCAAAGCTCCGTTGGTACCCGGGCATGAGTTTGGAGCCGAGGTTGTTGAAACTGGACGCTCCGTGACTGAATTTAAGCCGGGAGACCGTGTTTTTGTTGCTCCTAAAGTACCTTGCACGAACTGTTATTACTGTAAAAAAGGTCACCACCCGGTATGTTCCAATGTTGCAGACAGACTGTCTGGCGGATTTGCTGAATATGTTCTCGTTCCGGCATCTATCGTAACTTATGGAACCTATATCTTGCCCGATACTATATCCTACGACCAGAGCACCTTTATTGAGCCGCTCGCATGCGTTGTCAGAGCCCAAAATCTGGCCGCCATCCAGGAAGAGCGGACGGTGCTTGTCATTGGATGCGGCATGAGTGGATTGCTACACGTGAAACTCGGCAAAGCAAAAAACTGCAAGATTATCGCAACCGATATTAACGCGCAGAAGCTAGTATATGCTGAGCGAGCTGGTGCAGATGTTACAATTGATGCCGGTGAGAATGTGCCTGAAATACTTCTCGCGCGAAATGGCAGAAAGGCCGATGTCGTGATATTGTGCGCCGCTGCCCTTTCTGCGGTTGAACAGGCCTGGAATTCTGTGGATAAAGGCGGCACCATTGTTTTTTTTACGGTTCCCGCGCCTGATAAAAGAGTAGAAATTCCGTTGAATTATTTCTGGACTAGGGAGGTCAAAATCCTCACATCTTATTATTGCGGACCGCCCGATATCCTCGAAGCCATCCAACTTCTGCAAAAAGGAACTATAATAGTGGATGATTTGATAACCCACAAGTTACCCTTGGATGATATCGACAAGGGTTACCAGCTGGTGATTGAGGGCAAGGAATCAATCAAAGTCATTATCACACCTGCTAAGAGCGCTGTTTCCCGAACGCATTAATATAGAGAAGACAATTTTCATGATTTTCAATGAAACTTTGAGGGGGCGGAGTTGACTAACAATTCTTTTCTCTGCCTAAAGTGGTGCATGCCGGTTCAAGGCGGAATGGCTGTTATAAACGAGGCAAA
The DNA here is from genome assembly GCA_049669725.1 of Desulfobacterales bacterium. GTDB lineage: Bacteria > Desulfobacterota > Desulfobacteria > Desulfobacterales > JAFDCJ01 > JAFDCJ01. The sequence continues at coordinate 11,414 of JBATKU010000709.1, read as the reverse complement.
GAGCTATAAAAGCCGCAACCCATTGAGATTGCGTTATGGATCGCTTTGTAATCATCTATGATTAAGATTAGCTTACGCTATACGCAAATTCTGTAAACTGAGAATATGAGCGGTTTTATGTTTTATCAAAAACATCCGCTTGCGCGCCAAGTCGCGCACCGGACGTTCTTTTTTAGGATAAATATAACCTTGGGGTAAAATTCCCAAAATCAGTAGCTGGGCCAAAAAGAAGGCATTGATATTTGCACATGGAAGCTTTAACAAAAGACTGTTCAGGAACATAGGCAACTAGTAGGAGTCAACGCCCGGCTGTTTCACACGCACAGGTATTTATTGCGTACGTCCTCGTTGTGCTGTAGATCTTCCCGGGTGCCGTGGTAGCGGATCGTCCCGTTGTCAATGACATACCCGCGGTCGCTCAGCCGTAAAGCGACTTCTAGGTTCTGCTCGGCCAGAAGCACCGTCAGCCCGCTCTCCTTCAGCCGGAAAATCTGCTCTTCGAGCATGTTGACAATCAAAGGTGCCAGGCCTTCCGTGGGCTCATCCAGCAAAACAAACTCCGGGTTGGTCATCAGCGCCCTGGCGATGGTGAGCATCTGTTGCTCGCCGCCGCTGAGAAAGCCCGCCCGGCGTGAATCGATTTCTCCCAGGGCTGGAAAAAAGGCGTAGACCCGATCCTTGTTCCACCCTCCCTCTGTAAAGTTCCGTGCGGAGATCTCCAGATTTTCTCCCACTGTGAGATCGGCAAACACCCGTCGATCGTCTGGAACAAATCCAATTCCCATACGGGCCATCAGGTATGGTTTTTGGCCGGTACAGGTAATGCCTTTAAACTTGATGAAACCCTCTTTGGGCGGTGTTAATCCCATAATGCTTTTGATGGTAGTGCTTTTACCGGCACCGTTTCGTCCCAGAAGGCAGACGATTTCACCCTGGCTCACTTCAAGCGAAACACCAAAAAGAATATGGCTCAGGCCGTAAAAAGTATGGATGTTTTCTACGTGGAGCACTGGTCTGCACCTCCAAGATAGGCTTCCCGGACCTGCGGGTTATTTCGAACCTCGTCAGGAGAACCCTGGGCAATCGATTTCCCCTGCTGCATGACCATGATCTGGCTTGCAATCGAGAAAACCATTCCCATATCGTGCTCGCAGAACAAAATGGTAAGCCCCAGGTCACCGGACAGTCTTTTCATCAGCCGAAGCGTCACAGCGGTTTCTTCGGGCGACATACCGGCAGTGGGCTCGTCTAGGATAAGCAGCTCCGGACGGTTTCCAAGGGCAATTGCAATCTCCAGAACTTTCTGATCCCCGTGGGACAGAGATCCGCTGGTCATTTCCGCCTTGTCAAGAAGGCCAACACTGTCGAGAATTTTTTGTGTTTCACCAACAGCCATGGTTTTTGCCGGCCGGAAGATGTTGAACGTCTTTTTCCGATAAGAAAGAACGGCTACCTGAACGTTTTCAAATACGGTGAGGCGGTTGAAGATATTAACTACCTGGTAGGATCTGCTGATTCCCTTGCGACAAACCAGATAGGGTGCCAGGCCGGCAATATTTTCTTCCTTGAACAAAATAGTTCCGGAGGTCGGCGCAAGCTGGCCGGTGATCAGATGAAACAAGGTGGTTTTACCGGCCCCGTTGGGCCCAATCACGGCGAGCACATCGCCCTTTTCGACGTTGAGCGTGGTGTCGTTGACCGCCAGAAATCCGTCAAACGATTTTTGAAGGGCTTGCACTTGGAGCATCTATCCCTCCTTCTTTTCAGCTGACACGGCCTTTTTGAGAAACAGGCCGAGCACGCCTTCCGGCAAAAAGAAAATGAGCAGCATTAAAACAATGCCCAGAATCAGGGTCCAGTATTCTGTGTAAATTCCTACAAAAGTTCTCAAGGCAATAATTATTACAGCTCCAAGTGCGGGGCCCATAAAGATAAACCAACCGCCCAGCAGGCACATAATAAGAATTTCCAAAGAGAGCGTCCAGAACATAAGATCCGGGAATACCGATCCTTCAACCGTAACAAAGAGGGTACCGGCAACCCCGGCGAAAAAGGCTGCGATTATAAGCCCCACCAGTTGCTGTTTCTGCACATTGACACCGACGGCTTCGCATCGTTCCGGATTATCCCGGATTCCTTGAAAGGTTCGGCCAAAGGGTGAATTGACGATCATGTACATCAAGAACAGGCAGGCGGCTGTAACGATCAAATTGAAATAGTATGCCCCGGTAGACGATCCGATCAGATCCGGTACGGGGATACCATGGATACCATCATCGCCGCCGGTAAAGGAATACCATCGATAGGTGATTGCCCAGACCAGGGACCCGAGTGAAATCTGCAGCATGCCGAAGTAGAGCTTGGTCAAACGCACGGTGATCAGCCCCAGTACAAGTCCTAGAAAAGCTGAACACAAAGGAGCAATCATATAACCGATCCACAGGGGCAGGCCGGATTTTGTAACAAACAGAGCGAAGGCATAGGCGCCAAAGCCGTAGAACACCGCATGATGAAACTGGTACATGCCGCCGAATCCCAGGACCATGTTGAGGCTGGTGGCCAGAAGACAAATCGCAAAAATCATCGCCAAAAGATAGGTGTAAAACCGCGGAAGATACTGGGGGAGTAGTAGAAGGACCACCAGCACTACTATGCTGATAATAGCTGTCTTTTTAGTAAACAGGGCTTTAAACAAGATCATCTCTTTCTACCATGTCGATTTAAGCAGTCCTTTCGGGCGAAAAGTCAGTACGATGACCACCGCCATATACGGAAAGACGATGGCAAACTGGGGTAAAACCAGAATTCCGATGGAATCGGTCAGGCCAAAAATAAGTGCCCCGAGAAGCGCCCCCCAGATATTGCCGAGTCCACCGATGATGACAATCAAAAACGCTTCGATGATGATGGCGTGATCCATTCCCTGGGTAATGTTCTGGGTGGGGGCCACAAGAGCGCCACCAAGTCCCGCAAGGTAACATCCGATAACGAATACTGCGGCAAAAATCCAGCTGACATTAATGCCGATGGCTCCAACCATTTCTCTGTCCACCGCGGCGGCGCGTGCGATTTTTCCGATTTTTGTCTTATTGGTCAGAAACCATAGACCTGCTGCTACCAAGGGGCCCACGATAAGCAAAAACAGATTATAGCGCGGGAAAGGAAATCCCGAGATCGAAAAAGAACCCTGCAGAAATAACGGAGCAGTCAGGCTCCTGTAGTCCGAGCCCCAGATCAACTTGACCATATCTCCAATCACAAGTGAAAAGGCGAAAGTAAACAAGAGGAGCATCATGTGCTCCCGTTCGTAAAGGCGACAGAATAGCCCCCGTTCGAAAACGAAACTGAGAAGGGCGACACCCAGTGGGGCTGCTATCAGGGCAAGCCAGAACCCAAGTGCGCTCTGACCCAATAGGGTGGCAAGGGTGTAGGTCAGGAAGGCACCGATCATATACAAGGAGCCGTGGGCAATATTTGGGATTCGAAGCACCCCGAGTATTAAGCTCAAGCCAGATGCTACGATAAAGAGAATTGTGGTTCGACTCAGACCGACGAGTACCTGCTGCAGCAGCGCGGACAGTGTAATATTTGCGGCAAACTCCATAGGCCTATCTTAAACTAATGTGCTCAGAGGGTGGGAATTTCTTCCCATCCTCCGAGTGTTTTTGTGTTCAGGATTAAGTGTTATTGTTTTCTTGCTTTTTTGATCTCTGCGATAGAAGGCATAACATCTTTGCCGGGGATAGTTACGATATCTGTGGCAATTAAGAAATCATAACCGGCTGCCTTTTTGGTTACACCCATAAACATGGGCAACATGGCCTGATGATCATAAGCGCGCATGGTGACCTTGCCCACCGGGCTGTCGACCCACATTCCTTCCACGTTGTCGATTAATTTTTCAGTATCGACTTTTCCTGCTTTTTTGTAGGCGCCAAATATGAACTTGGCCGCGAGCAGGCCGTAGACAGCGCCGACAGCTGGTTTACGACTGTAGGCGGTTTCGAATTCTTTTACAAAACTCTTGTTTGCATCCGTTTCAGGGTAGTAAAAAAAGTAATTGGATGTTCCGAGGACATTTTCCGGTGCATCAAGGCCCAGTGGCTTCAATGTGCCGAGCTCTGTGGCCGTATGCATAAAAAAAGGCACCCGCTCATTGAACCCGGTGGCTTTGGCGGCTTTGAGAAACGGGACGCAGTCACGCCCTCCGGTGGCAACGATAACGGCATCCGGCTTTGCGGAAAGAATTGCGGTAATGTAGGGCGTGAAATCAGGCTCGCCTACCTTCCACCAGGACTGGCCAAGGAGTTCCACGTCCGGACGCAGTTTTTTGAGGTTGTCCCACACGCCGTCTGCAATTGCATGGCCGTATTCATAATCATCACCGGCAATCCAGTATTTCCTGTAAGGTTTTTTAGCCAGGCCGGCTGCGGCGGCCTTTCCGGCCAACGCTGTATTTTCTGTAATTGAGAATACGTATCGGTGCCCTTTTGCGCCGGTGATTTTAGCACTCTTTGAGAAAGTTACAAAAAACGGTACTTTCTCTTTTTTGCACATATCGGAAATGGCCAGGGCAAGTGCACTGTTGATGGTGCCCATCATGATGTCGACGTTTTCTCTGTAAATCAGTTCCTTGGCGGCAGATAATCCAAGATCAACCTTGAATTTACTGTCTCTGGTGAGAACTTCGATTTTGCGGCCCAGTATGCCGCCAGCGGCATTTATCTTGTCGACTTCCAGTTTGAAGGCATCCCGAACATCGTTGGTGTAAGCGGCCGGCGGACCGCTGTAACAGTCGACGATGCCGATCTTGATTGCCTTGGCCGCCTGGGCGGGTGCGGTGATCAGGACCAGGGCCATTGCCAGAGTGACGCAAAAACAAGCAAACGTTTTCATGCTGAACCTCCCTGTTGAAAGATTAGATAAAAAAAACCATGGCCGTAAACTGGAAGCCGATGGCCGCGAACTGGATGGCAAGAAACAACGCATCTATGCTGCTACCAGGAACCTGTTTATAGTCAATTGGAAAATTACAGACTTAATCCTCTACGCTGCCGCGAACGCGTTCTCCAAGATGCTGTTGTATCTGGGCCTCATCCATCTGGATGACTTTGTTCAGTTTTTCGGTAAATTGTCGGACATGGTGGCCGCCTTCCCTGGTTAAATGTTCGATCTCTCAACCTTTATTTAACCATATTGAGGCCACCGCTTCAAAATGAGCGAAAAATTTTATACGTTTTTTTTATACGTTATCTTTTTAAGATTTACAACAGATACCTTAACCAACGCAGATAGTCCAGACAATCGGGATACCTTGAATTTTTAGGAAAAAAACTTGAAAAAAAGGGGGATATTTTAAAAGACAGAATTGCCTTTCCAATGTTTCGGTTATAAGAAACTGTTATAGAACTAAAATTTAAGAAGAAAGAAAATTCTTATTCGATGAAGGTTAGACCTTGCCATCTTGCAAATTTCACTAGACCAGAAAGGTCTGTGATACCCAGTTTTTTAACAAGTGGCTTCGATAGGTTTCAATGTTGTCGGGCCAGTTCGAGTAGACCCACTTTGTTTTTGATAATCTTCTGTTCCGTCGTCATGACTGACACTCCTTTGCCCTTTATAGGCTGATTCAGAGGTCTCCGACGGGTGTGACTCCGCTTCGTCACACCCGTCGCTTCTCCTCTATCATTGTCAAAGTGTCAGATTTAGTCTTTGCTGATTCAGCCAAGGTTTGGGAGTGTGGGGCCCGATAGCGTCGATACTGGCCCCTGCCCCCTTTCCCTCCCTACGGCAACGGCTATGGCTCCAAATACTCAAGTCCGGTGTTATTCAGCCCAGCTTCCTCACGTGCTATTTGTACCACCACACACTGATCCATGATCTCGAAATAGCGTCTGGCACCCTTTTTGCCGATCAAAAACGGGTTGTGGCGGCCACATTTGTGGTGGCGGCCACGTCTGTCGTTACATTCTCGAATTATCTCCATACGATCAAGCGATGCGTCCACAAACGGGTGACTGCTTATTGCAATATCCGGCTTTAGCATATCCACATATTCAAGGAATTTCGCCATAGACTCACGATATAGCTCTTTATTTTCTAGACCGCCGCTAATGCCAGTATTTCCATACGTTGCCCACATATGACGCTTTCCCTTGATTTTGACAGGGATGAAATAGGAGAGTCCGTCTCCGGGCGTAATACCATCTTTATTGTAACTTCGTGGAGTGTGAACTGTCGTAATCGTCGTATCCCCCAGGGTCAGTGTATCTCCGTCACCCATTACGATCATATCCTGCGGCACGTCTTGCAGCCAAGGTGGACCTCCAGGTGTCAATTGGCGATTAAAGACGACTTTTGTGCCGTAATTGTCCACGAAATGCATCACAGCACCAAAGTGGTCAGGGCCAGCATGGGTAACCAGAATATACTTTATATCTGCGGGATTCAGGCCCAGCGCCGCCATGTTGGGCTCAAGGATCGTAGTAGCGCCATAGTGATACGACGAGTCGAGCATGATTAACCCGTCGCCGGTATCGATTACCCAGCCACCAACCTCCATCCCCCCCACATAATAGACATTGTCAAACACTTGTGTGGGCACGGCGGGTACCTCTGGCCATGCGGGATTCATATTAACTCCGGGAGGCCCAACTACCGTGTAGGTATCATCAATATCATTACACTGCAGTCGCTGGGTGGTAAGAAGATAATGATCATCTCCCGCAAGCTCCCTCGCTATATCCATTTCCTCAATAATCTCCGGCGTATCCAGAAGCTCATAAGGACCCTCGCGCAGCCAGATCTTATCAGGGTCCTGGGCCTCCGCCGTCATCGAAAATCCCCAGCCCAGACAAAACAACATAACCAACAAACTAAACGCTTTCCTTTTCATTATTGTTCCTCCTTTCTGTTTTCGCAAAAGGCCTTTCTTTAACTATAAAAGGCTCTCGAGCCGAAATTTGCCCCATACAGTTTTTTAATCACTAATTCTGCATAGGGCGTTTTCGAGTGAACAGCGATGATCTTTTAAAAAGTCTAGGTTTTGTGGGTTTTGCGTCATTCCAGAGAACGCCGGAATCCTTTAGTATCAATATGTTATAGATGCCGGGGCAGGGTCTGGCATGACGAAATCCGGGTTTTTAAGATTCCGTCGTTATTTGGTCATCTTTGCTTCGGTAAACTGTCGGACATGATGGCCTCCTTCCCTGGTTAAATATTTGGTCTCTCAACCTTTGTTTAACCATATTGAGGCCACCGCTTCAAAATGTGAAAAAAATTCTATGCGTTATCTTTTTGAGATTTTGTTACAGCTATCTTAACCGACGCAGATAGTCCAGACAATCGGGATACCTTGAATTTTTAGGAAAAAACCTTGAAAAAAAAAGGGGGGGGATATTTTGAAAGACAGAATTGCTTTCCCAATGTTTCATTTATAAGCGGCTGTTATAAATATAAAATTTAAGAATAAAGAACATACTTATTCGATGGAAGTTAGACCTTGCCGAATTGCAAATTTCACCAGGCCAGGAAGGTCTGTGATACCCAGTTTTTTTAACAAGTGGCTTCGATAGGTTTCAATGGTTTTTGGCGACAAAAATAGTATCTCCGCGATTCTGGTATTGGAGTTGCCTTCAACAAGAAGCTGCAATATTTCCCGCTCACGAGGGTTGAGTCGCGCTAAGGGGTCTTCCAGATCTTTTATTTCACGTGTTTTGACATAGTCATGAACCATCAGTTGAGATACTTGTTCGCATAAAAACATTCGCCCGTTGTTTACCATCTGAATGGCTTTTATGACATCGTCACCCGCGGATTCCTTGAGAATATATCCCATTGCGCCTGCCTTAAAAGCTCTGTAAATGTGTTGCGAGGATGAATGCATTGATAATATGATCACTTTAATTGTCGGACATGCTTTAACAATCTGCTCTGTGGCTTCAATGCCATTCAATCCCGGCATCGCAATGTCCATAATCACTATATCCGGCATGGTTTCTATCACTTTTTTAACAGCGCTCCGGCCATTACCTGCTTCACCCACAACCTTGATATCGGGAACAGTTTCGAGGAGTAGGCGAAAACCTTCTCTAACCATATTGTGATCATCGACTATAAAAACCGTTATACTCATTTGGGCACCTCTACTGTAATATGGGTCCCCATTCCTTTCTTACTCCTGATCCTGTAGACCCCGCCTATTGATAGTGCCCGCTCATTCATGGTAACGACCCCATATCCATATTCACCATTTTTTGGTGTTGATCTGTTGGTATCAAAGCCAATACCATTGTCTTCTATCGCAAGGCGAAGGCTTTCATTACACTTGCTCAATGTTATTACGACCTCCGTGGCTTTTGCGTGTTTTACAACATTGATTAAAGACTCCTGCACAATTCGAAACAGCGCATTTTCAATATGCTCTGACACATGGGCAATCTTTTTATCCCCCCTGACAGCAATCTGCAGCCCGCTTCTTTTAGAGAATTGCTTTGCATAAAAATCAATGGCGGCAATCAAACCATAATCATCAAGGACGGTAGATCTTAGATTGTCCATCAAATTACGAATGCGTTCAGTTGTCTGCTTCACCAATGAGACCGAATCGCGTATACGGGAATCAATTAAATCTCTTTTATTCTGATCTACCAAAGTGCGCAGTATATTTAAATTAACGCCTAATATTGTTAAATTCTGGCCAACCTGGTCATGCAGTTCTCTCGATATATTTTTTCTGCCTTTCTCTTCTGTCTCAACAAGTCTGCGCGCCATTCCACGGAGTTCTTCTTGTGAGCTTTTGAGTTCTTTTTCATATAGTTTCCCTTTATAGATATTCAAAAGCAGTGCTGATATAATAAATAAAAGCGCAAAAAAAACGATTGCGATCATAGCAATCAACTCTTTATATTTATAATATAACGTTTCAGGCACATTAATCAGGTAAGTACCCTCAGGCAAATCCGATTTGCCGATAGAAAATTTTTTCATCTGCTCATAATCGAAGATATAGCGCTTGGGAGTCACCATCCTCACCGGAATATTTTCTATTTTTTCACCTTGAAGAATTCGAAGGACTATTTTGGCCGCAACTTCTCCCTGATCATAGCCTGATGTCATCAACCCTCCGATAACTCCGAGGCCGAGATTGAACTCATAAGGTGTGTAAATAGGAATTGCAGCATTTTTTGCTATTCGCTTAAGACTTTCGTTATATTCGAAAATTTGTCCGGATTTATCTTTTGAAAAGGCAGTATATAGAATAGCACTATCTTCATCATTTTTATTTACCATATCAATAATATATTCAAGATGTACATCTTCAAGGAGCATAAACTCAATATCTTTGTTAAATTGAGGCATTACCTTCAAGAATGCCCCATGAACTGCTCGGCCCGTAGTCGTCCACTCGTTGATAAAAATAATATGTTTTGTTTTTGGGTGTAGCTTTAGGATAAGTTCAATGTTCAGTGCAAAATCATTTTCTTCGTTTACCCCGGTAAAATTGTTGACTTCTTTGAGGTCGCTCTTATCGAAAAAATTTACCCCGCAAAAAACAACGGGCGTATCTACGAACAAGATGCCGCTGTACTTTAATAAAAATTCAAAGGCATTATTGTCTGTGGCAATTATCGTATCAAACTTAAAATTCTTATATTTTAACTTGTAGACTTCCAGTAGTCTCTGTGAATATAGATCGCCATAAATCTTTTTTGTATCCATATATTCGACATAGAGATTGTTATTTCCGATTTTCGGCCCAAGAACAGATTCAATGCCTTTGTGCTCGTCATCGGTCCACTGATATCCTTTATAGTAGGAGTGAAGGATAAGCACCCGTTTGTCATCCATTTTTTCTATCGCAAACGAATCCGATGTAAAAACGAATGAAGAAAAACACAACAATAAGAATACTACAGTTAATCCGTTAAAAAGATTTTTAACCAAAAGGAATTTGGTTTTTCCATTAGTTTTTATACTATTATTAGTCATTTAATTTCACAGGAGAGATCACAGAACAGGGCCCAGCGGGAATAAAAAACGGTAAAATAACATCGCATAAACGTCTCAAGTGTTATCGCGGCACCCACAGAACCGTGCGCGCTTTTTTTGTCATCTCTTTCGCCAGTTCTTCCACGGGGCCGTATTTCATGCATCCTGCCATGCAATGCTTCACGCAGGCAGGTTCAAGGCCCTGTTTTGTGCGGGGTTTGCACAGGATACACAGCTCCGTGGGAAAGGGAAGGTAGGTGAGGTAGTACTTTCCCTTGGGCAGTTTCTGGACGATCTCGTTGACACGGATTCCCCCCATTCCTGCAGGCCAGCCGTATTCCTGGGCACATGCTACCTGGCAGGTATGGCATCCGGTGCAGTATTCATAGTCGATCAGGAGGCCGAATTCATGTTTTTTAGCCATGGTTCACCTCCTCGGGGCTGCATTTGTAGATCCTGCACATGGAATGTTTTATGGGGGCACCCTGACCGTCTTTCCCGTGGTGGTTCATGGGGATCAGTTGATTGATGTTGGATTCCCACACCCCGAACAGGCTGGGTTCCGCCGCCTTCTTTTCCGGAAACCACCAGCCATGGGTTGCCATGATCATCCATTCAGGAACCACGGGTGTCAGTTTTGCCTTGTACCGGGCACGGCCCATCCAGTTTTCTATCCACATCCACTCGCCGTTGCCGATGCCGTGGCTGGCAGCGGTTTCCGGATGGATTTCCACCAGCGGATCCGGATCAATCTCCCTCAACCACGGGATATTCCGGTGTTCCGAATGGAAGAATGCCGGCGATCGCCTTCCCGTGGAGAGGATCAGGGGATAATCTTTGGCCAGGTCCGGTCTGCTGACCGGTGTGAATGGGGGCTCCTCATGGTGGGGAACAGGCTCCAGGTCCCACTCCTCCCGGAGGGTGGAGTAGAGTTCAAAAAGGCCTGTTTGGGTTCTGAAGCCCGGTTTCTTATCGGGCCGGAGCAGCCCCTTCTCATGACGCCGGTAGGGGCAGCTCGAACTCCCCTCGGGAGGATAGGCCCATCCCTTTTCCTGGAGTTCCTTGAAGGTCATCCCCGAGGGCTTGAGAAGATCATCATACAGATCGTGGATGGTCTCATAGCTGTACTCGGGATCAAACCGTTTGGCCAGTTCAAAATTGATTTCCACATCCGGGAGACATTCGTCCACGGTCATGGCTTTGTTGATGCTCTGGAGGGGAACCCACCAGCTCCTGAAGCTGTCTTTTTCAAGAAAGGTTGCTGCCGGAAGAACCACATCCGCATACTGGGTGGTGGGCGTGTGAAACAGGTCGACGGCCACCACGAAATCCAGTTTTTCCAGGGCTTTTTTCCATCGTTTCGGGTCCATGCCCAGCCCCTGCATGATGCCGGCGGTCTGTATCCACATCCCTTTGATGGGGTA
>JBATKU010000708.1:0-1871 GCA_049669725.1 Desulfobacterales bacterium | reverse complement strand
TGTACATCCTTTCCGGAGGATGTACGAGGGTTTGTCTTTTTAAGCCGGAATCATGTTGTTCGTAGATGGATCTTGTGGATATTTTCGAGTGCCACTTGAAAGGAAATTTTTATGCAAACCACATCCAAACTGCTCGTTTTAGAAAACATAAGTAAACACTTCGGCTCGTTAGTTGCAGTCCAGAATGTTAATCTTGAGATTCAACCGGCAGAGTTTATTTGTTTTTTAGGACCGAGCGGATGTGGTAAAACCACCCTTCTCAGGATGATAACCGGCTTTGAGCAACAAACCAGCGGAAACATCATTTATGATGGAAAAGTTATCAATGATGTTATACCGCAAAAAAGGGATTTTGGAATTGTTTTTCAGTCTTATGCCTTATTTCCAAATATGACGGTCCACCAAAATGTCGCGTTTGGCCTAAAAATGCGAAAAATGCCCAATAAGCTGATTGATGAAAGGGTCAGTGAAATCCTCCGGCTGTTGGGTTTGGCGGAGTGGGAGGGCCATTATCCTTCTCAATTAAGCGGCGGGCAGCAGCAAAGGGTGGCCCTGGGGCGGGCGATTGCCATAAAACCAAAGGTCCTTCTGCTGGATGAACCCTTGAGCGCACTGGACGCAAAAATCCGGTTGCGCCTGAGGACCGTCATTAAAAAATTGCAGGAAGAGCTCGGCGTTACCATGATTTATGTGACCCATGATCAGGAAGAAGCACTGGCGCTTGCGGATCGAGTGGTCATTATGCGCGATGGCGAGATCAGGCAAATCGGGTCGCCCTGGGAAATATATAAAGAACCCAAGACAAGTTTCATTGCCGAATTTGTCGGCATCTCTAACTTTATCACGGCCAAAAAGAAAAACGGTAACGTCCAATTCGGCCGGCTTGAACTGGCAGTTTCAAATATCAATGATACGGACAGTGAAACGGTTTATCTTGCAATTCGTCCCGAAAACATTGAATTGCTGGATGAGACCCTGGCCACTAACAACTATATACCTTCCAATATTGTTGAAGTTAAAGCGGAGGTTATCAATTTTCTCGGTGCGATCGTAAGAGTCTCGTTCACCCTTGAAGAAGAAGATATGATCGTGGACATTTCGGAGAAAGAGTTCGAAAAAATTAATTTGAAAAGAAAAGACAAATTTAAGCTCTATTTGCCGCCGGATGCGTTCCATGTGTATTCGGAGCTATTTAAAAAACTTATTTAATATGAATACTTCGACACCCCCAGATGCCGTAGCAACAGCGTACCAGGTTTCAGCCACCCGGATGGAAATTGATAAATTTATCGTTCCCACCGTCACCATTTTTATCGGGCTGATGCTGTGTTTTTTTATGCTTTTGCCCCTGTCGGCCATTCTTAAACTAAGTTTTTTCGAGGGCGGGGAGTTTGGCCTGGCCAACTTTACGCTGGCAAATTTTCAAAAATACTTTACCACGTCGTACACGTTGAATGCGCTCTGGCACAGCCTCTATGTTTCGGTTGTCACCACGATCATCGTGACCGTCATTACTTTCTTTTTTGCGTATGCCATGACCCGCACAACCATGGCCGGCAAAACCTTTTTCCGGAATGTGATCATGATGCCATTGATAGCCCCTTCCATTGTACAGGCTCTGGCCCTGATTTACTTGTTCGGCCGTAACGGGCTAATTACCGCCCATCTTTTGAAGATCGACTGGAATATTTATGGCGCAACCGGAATTATTGTTTCAGAAGTTCTTTATTGTCTGCCCCACGCGTTTGTGATCTTATTTACAACCCTTTCGGCAGTTGATATCCGCCTGGATGAGGCCGCGGAAAGTTTAGGCGCAACGCCTTTTAAGGTGTTTACCCGCATAACGCTTCCGTCTGCAAAATACGGTATCT
>JBATKU010000707.1:0-1717 GCA_049669725.1 Desulfobacterales bacterium | reverse complement strand
GAACGGAAATATACGTTTATTTCCTCAACATACCAGCCTTTGACATCCTCCAGCAAATCAAGATCGACTTTAACCATGCGCTCGAAGTCTTTGCCCAGAAGAGGCTTGAGGGAGTCCTCCGTCAGGTTGGCGCTGACTTGCTCAAGCTGGTTTAGAAGTTTATCATCCTGCCCTCTATCCAAAATAAAGGTAAGTGTCAGATAACCGCCGCCATAGGCGCGTTGGAAAGATGAAATTTTAACAACCCCTTCTTTCTTTTCGCCGTTTTCCTCAAAGTCAATTTTAAATCCCACATAGGCGATCATCTTCTCATTGGCTTTAACGGCCAGATAACTTTTTTTGGGGTCAAACTCCCGGGTCATGGCAATTTTTTCTCAGGCTCTCGCCGGTATTCGTTGAAAAGAATAATATCGTTCAAGACGGCTATGGATTAAAGGTTGATTAAGTTGAATATGTTGATTGAGTGAATTGAGTTGTCGATTTATTTGTATCAACCGTTCAATCCATCAACTAAACCAGCTGGTAATCATGTACGATGCGCCGTGCAATCCACAATCCGAAGTCCAGACCCGCATTCAGAAGACCCGCTACGCGAAATCGTAACCTGCAGGCTAAAAATCAGGCACATGAAACAAGCTGCGAACTTGCTGGGACGGCGGGTATTCCACTTTTTCTGGAGACAGGATATTGCCCCAGTTGGTCCTGTTTTCCATTTCTTCCTTGAGACGTGCCGGTATAAAATCCTGGCCTGCCCGGATTTCCCAGCCACCGCCCAGGGCCCTGTACATGGCGACTATATTTTGACCCACGGAGCCGGTAGTGAATACCAGGTTGTCTTGCTGTTCGGCTAAAAAGCGCTGGGTATCCAGTACCCGCTGGTAGTCGGTCAACCCCTCCCGGTACTGGATCATGGACAGGTCCACCGATCGCTTGGAGGCCTTGACAGCATCGGCCAAAAAGACTACCGCATTCTGGGATTGCACAAAACCGACCATGGCATCTTCAACTTCCTGGGCGGCTCGAATGACCGTGTCTTCGTAGTTGACAGCCAGTTCCTGGAACCGGGCGTCTTCAACCCGGACATTGTTTGAAATCCTGCCGTAATTGAAGAGGTCCCAGTTAAAGCCGGCACCGGCGGAATAGGCAATGCTGTCCTTGTGAAACAGGTCGTTGATTTTAGAATTATTCGAACGGTAATCCGTGTAATCGGCGGTTTGAAAACCCAGTGTGCCGAACAAGGAAAAATGCGGGAAAAGGTCCGCTTTGGCAAATCCGATCTGGGCACTCTGAGCGGCCAGCTGGCGTTCGGCAAACCGGATATCCGGGCGTCGGCGCAGCAATTCCGTAGGGATGCCCACGGCGACCTCTGCCGGGATCTCCGGTATGAGGCCGGGACCACCCAGCATGGTATCGATTTCCCCCGGAAGTTTACCCAGCAAAATGGCCAGGGCATTTTTGGCCTGGCGAATATCGGTTTTAAATCCGGGAATCGTCGCCTCGGTACCTCTCAAAAGCGATCTGGCCTGGGTGACGTCAAGTTCGGTGACGGCGCCGGCTTTAAACCTGACCTCAGCGATTTCCAGAGATCTTTTCTGTATCTTAACGTTTTCTCGGGCGACCTCCAGCCGTTCTTCGGATGTGCGCAACACGATAAACGTTCGAGCCACTTCCGAGGTCAATGACACCAGAATATCATCGTAATTTGCGATTGATGCCT
>JBATKU010000706.1:0-4143 GCA_049669725.1 Desulfobacterales bacterium | reverse complement strand
TGGAAGTTGCGTTAAAAGTCCAACAAGAGTTGGAAACCCGGTTCAATGAAGCAGATAAACTCCGACGGCAGCAGGTGGAGCGGGCCGAATATGAAGCTAGTCTCGCACGGCGTCGTTTTATGCAGGTCGACCCGGATAATCGGCTGGTAGCAGACACTCTTGAAGCGGAATGGAATGAAAAGCTCAGGCATTTGCAGGATACCAATGACTACTATGAAAACCATCGCCGACGGGAATCAGAAAGACTGAAAAGAGCACAGCAGAAAGAAGTACTCAAACTGGCCAGAGACTTCCCGAGATTGTGGAGAAACCCGAGAACACCTGTTCGTGAAAAGAAGCGAATGATCAGATTTTTAATCGAGGATGTAACAATGATCAGAGGTAACGATATTACGCTGCATGTTCGCTTTAAAGGCGGAGCAACAAAAACGTTGAAGCTACCCCTTCCTCTCAAGGGCTGGCAATATAATGTGACAGATCCGAAAATCGTCGAGATTGTCGATGAACTGCTGACCGACCATACGTACTCGCAAATAGCCACCATCCTCAACAAACGGGGTTATAAATCCGGCCAGGGGCAACGAATCGACAGAAAAACTGTTGTGGGAATCACCCACGGCTACAAGCTCAAGACCCGATATGCAAGATTACGGGCCACTGGCAAGCTGACTGTAGATGAAGTCGCAAGCCTCCTGAGGGTGTCAACAATGACGGTGCGCAGATGGGGGAAAAAGGGGATCATCAAAACCTATCCCTATAATGACCGCAATGGATGTCTTTTTGAGCATCCCGGCGTCAACTCAGCGCTTATGAAAAAAGAGCATAACAATTTGAATATACGAGATTTTAAAAGCAATGATCACTCAGATAATTAAGAGGTGCAATATGGGAACTAGCTCACCACCATTATCTATCTGCATGTGAGCTGCGAAACCCTGTCAAAGATCCCAAGTCCTCTGGATCTCATTGACACAAAACATGCAAAAAAGGAGGACAGAAACGATGACCCAAATCATTAAACCTGAAAAGAAAACGCCGGAAATTTCCGATATCTTACATCATCATATGGATGACTATAAAGCCGAGTATCCCTTATGGCCGGAACATCGTAAAATCGTATCCGACATTTTGAACTGCCGCACCGCTCACCTTGGTGGTCATATTGAGCGCTGTGATACCTGTGGCGCGGTACGCATTACGTATCATTCCTGCCGTAATCGGCACTGCCCCAAATGCCAGCATATGCCCCGGGAAAAATGGCTTGAAAAACGAAAAGACGAGATCTTACCGGTCAGCTACTTTCATGTCGTCTATACCCTGCCGCATGAACTCAATACCATCATTTTAAACAATAAGAGGGTGATGCTCAACATTCTTTTTAAAGCTGCTTCTCAAACCCTTTTGACCTTTGGCGAAAATGGGCTTGGCGGCAGACTCGGCTTTATTGCCACGTTACACACCTGGGATCAAAAGCTAAAGGCTCACTTTCATCTGCACTGCTTGATTTCCGGGGGTGCTGTCTCGAAAGACGGTGCGTGTTGGACACCTTGCAAAGGCAACTATCTTTTTAATAAGAAAGCATTGTCTATGGTCTTTCGCGGCAAGTTCATGCATTACATGAACCATGCCCGTCAGTGTGAAAAGCTCAAGTTGACCGACAATGAATACAAAAAGCTCAAAAACAAGCTGTATGCAAAAAAATGGATTGTCGATGTGCGTAACCCCGTAAAAAACCCGGAACACGTTTTGGAATATCTGGCGCGCTATACGCACCGGGTGGCCATTGCAAACAGTCGCATCAGAGCCATTAAAGATGGCAGGGTGACCTTCACCGCCAAAGACCGGGAGAAAAACAAGATGGAATCGGTCACCATCACCGCAGTGGAGTTTATCCGAAGGTTCCTCTTGCACAGCCTGCCCAAGGGCTTTGTCAGAATCCGACACTATGGGTATTTGGCCAACCGTAACCGTACCGCAAATTTAAACACCATACGGTGTTTGATGGGATTATCCGCTCCACCGACAAAGGAAACTGCCTCACTTGAAGAAATGATGCAAAAGCTTACAGGAATAGACATAACCATCTGTCCGTGCTGCAATAAAGGCAAGATGCAATTTTTTGCGGAAATACCAAAATACCGTGCACGGTCACCAACCCGCTTGAATTGTGCAGCGGGCTAGTCGATAACTCTGAATTTTTTGACTGATTTTTGGGAAAACATAGGAGAGGTGTGCCCTGACCCAAAAACATACCTTTAAAAAATATCAGATATGCAGAAAAGGATGCTTTAATGGCGATAATAACAATACGGGTTATCTTCAATCGTTTCTGTAAAAATCCACAAAATACATTTTGGGGAACAATTTCTAACAGCAGGCATGAATACAATACCCATATAGAAAAATCGTGCAAGCTCGTCCGCGAATCGGCTTCGTACATCTTTGTTTTATCAATAATCCCGCCTCGATAAATCCCCACTCAAAATCCTGTTGCCAATAGAACCAAAAAACGATAATCTTTGGCCTATCTCCTGCGGGACTATGGATAAAACACTTATTAGATATATGTACATTAAGTTTTAAGTAAGGATGTTGTCATGGTAGATATTTGCACCTTACTGAACAGTGCAATGTTTTGGTACTGTTGATTTAATTGACTTCCTAAAGTTAATATCTCACAAACACAGCCCCTCTATAAACAGAGTGCATGAGGCCTGCATCCTATCACGATGCTGCCTCTTTTCATAATACGGAACGCCTTTTACTCTATCCGCCACAAGATTATAGATTTCTTGAAACGTGATTTGCTTGTCATTGTTGAAATCAGCATCCCCAATTACAGCCTTCAAAGAGAAGTAAGTTAGCATGCTATGCTGTTTTTCAGGGTATCAACTATTTTCTCAAGACGTGACACATTTCAAGAAAATATCTATTATCCCTCCGCCCCTTTTTCAAGCTCATCCAGTCTGTCAGGCTCCGAAACAGCAATGTCCACAAGGCACTTGGGGATGGAACTCTGATCGCACATAACTCTGATTTCTTTCTCCTGATCGCTAAATTCCATGATTTCGCGAATGGACTCGATGTATTCGAGCATCTCATCCGGCGGAATTTCTTCCAATTTAGGTCCTGCAGCCTCTTCCTTTTTCCGTGCAGCCGCCTCTTCTTCTAACTTTTGTTTTTCCTTTAATTCCGCTTCCATTGCCTGTTTGACATCATTGATCGCGTCCTGGTCAACTTTTGCCATCTCGATTATCGATTTTTCGGAGACGTTGTTCGTAAGAAGGTGCTTCACCTTTTCTTCGTTGGACTTGCCCTCTACTGCCTCAAGCAGCTTGGCTATTCTTTTCCTCTCTGCACGTTCCTTTTCCATCTCGGTGTTCACCTGTTTCAACTTCTCCCCGGTAATGTCCAACGCGTTAGTAATCACTTCAGGAGCTACTTTTTTTTCAATGAGTAATCGGATACCTTCATCGTCGGGCATGCCTTTTGCCTTGGTAATGAGCAGATCAAGTTTTGTCTTCTCGACAATCCATATCACATCTGGTCTACGCTCGGCTAATTTGAGTTCTGGCCATGTTTTTCCGAGGTCGTTGATGAGCTTATTCACTACAAAATAAAGGTCAGCCACGTCCTCCAGTGTAAGTGCGGCGATCGCAGTGTTGAAATCCTCCATAAGGGGCCTTCCTACCTTGCGTGCGTCATCCATTGCGTATCTCAATTGACGAATATTGCCCCCATGACGCGAAACATTATAACCTGCGTTGTCAAGTTCACCCGCAATCCGTTGAATCGATGCTTCAAAGTTTTCCTCTGATAGGTCCTGCGAATCGAGCTTAAGGATATTTTTCTCGATTAACAACCAGAGAGGCTTTTTTTCTGTTGCGTCGTTTGTCGTCATTTTCAATCTCCTTTTTAATGTTTTATATCGAAAATAAATGCACCGGTCGAATCCCTCCGAAACAGTGTCTTTGACCCCCTCTATGATAAAAACAAGTTGATAAGAATCTGCTTTTCCAGCCATAGACTATAGAGAAGCATCTAAGTGGGTCAAGAAAAAAACTTCAATTTGTATGGAGCAGTCGGCCAGCGTACACTATTATCAATGAACGACTTCATCATCGGCATGATTTTGGCGTATCG
>JBATKU010000705.1:0-1596 GCA_049669725.1 Desulfobacterales bacterium | reverse complement strand
CACCTATTACGATGGTGTCGCTGCATGGACCTTTCCTCAGTGTTGATCAAAGGCGAAAGCCTCTTCCATTCTGGATTCTAACTAGTGGCTACTGACACTCCTCAGATTCTTATCAGCAGAGATTCCTTTCCCACAGAGTTCTGCTAATATGTTGCCAATTGACTTAATCCCATGAAATCACATATGATTTCCACTAGCCCCGTGGACTCATAACTATTTGGAATAACAAGGGAATTAGGATGAACTAAATTGACATAGGCTATAAGATGTTGGTATAACAAGATAAATAAAAACAACAACATAACTGCTTTGACTGTCGAATAAGTCATTGCGGTTATCTGGAAAGCTCAAGTGCCAGTTCATTTTGACCTGATCTGTCAAACGGCAGTGTTATAACAGTCTCAAACCATATAAAAGGAGGCTGATATGATAGACTTTACGATCACCGAAGATTTTCCAAAAAACGAAATTGAATTTGATTCTAGATTTTCAAATCCAAAAGGCTGTTACGAGTATCTGTTTAAACAAAAATGGCCAGACGGCTTTAATTGCACGAAATGTGATCATTCAAAATACTGGTTGAGTTCAAGAAACCTTTATATCTGCACCCAATGTGAGCACCAACATTCATTAACAGCCGGCACCATTATGGATAGCTCCAAAAAGCCAATTACCTATTGGTTCAAAGCCATGTGGTGGTTTACTACCCGAAAATCAGGTGTAAATGCAGTAAACCTCCAAGAATTATTAGGCTTTGGCAGCTACCACACTGCGTGGAGCTGGTTACAAAAGCTTAGACGGTGCACCATACGCCAGGGACGTGAAAAACTTTCCGGGCGTGTTGAAGTGGATGAATTGTTCATTGGCGGCCAAAAATCAGGCAAACGGGGTCGCGGCGCCAGTGGGAAAACGATTGTCGCTGTCGCGGTTGAAAGATGAATCGTGAAAAAGCGAATAGGTCGTATTCGCCTTCATACGATATTAGATTGCTCAGCGGATTCGTTAGAAACATTCATCCTTGAAAATGTCGAACCCGGCAGCACCATCGCTACGGACTCATGGTCAAGCTATCAATTTGTTGAGAAAGATCAGTATGCTCACGAAAAAACGAACCAAAGCAAAGCCTTGGATAATGAAGGCCTTTATGGGGCCCACTTGATTACGTCATTGATAAAAAGACTCATACGAGGAACCTATCAAGGTCGATTCGAACCGAAATATCTTCAAAATTATCTCGATGAATATGTATTTCGATTCAATCGCCGAAAATCAAAAAGTATCGGTAAAAAATTTATGCGTATCGTCCAACAAGCAGTCAAATCGGCCAAGATCACCTATGAAAAGATCCAGTGGGATGTCGACCCGATTTCTGAATTCTATTGCACTTGAGCTTTCTGGATAACCGCATTTCAGAATATCTCTGACATACAGAATTCGGTCCTGGCTTCAAACCGAAGACACGGTGAGCTTGTACCCGATACCATAAACAGTCACGATCACTTCCTCGCCAGGCAAGGCTTTGCCGATCTTCTTCCTGAGATTCTTAACATGAGTGTCTATTGTACGGTCATACCCCTCGAACTCATAGCCTTGGAC
>JBATKU010000704.1:0-4694 GCA_049669725.1 Desulfobacterales bacterium | reverse complement strand
TCGTTTTTTGGGAACTGACCACCATCATCTCCTATTTACTGATTGGATTTGAATGTGAATCCGAAGCAGCGCGCCTCAGCGCCCGCCAGGCCTTGCTGGTTACCGGCACCGGCGGACTGGCGCTTCTAATCGGGTTTTTGCTCCTGGGCGGTATTGCCGACACTTACGAACTTTCGCAATTATCGGAGCAATCCGACGCGATCAAGGCAGATCCATTATACGTTGCCGTTCTTGTGATGATTTTCATCGGATCGTTCACCAAATCAGCTCAGTTCCCCTTTCATTTCTGGCTGCCCAACGCCATGACGGCTCCCACCCCCATCAGCGCATTTTTGCATTCGGCAACCATGGTTAAAGCCGGCATATACCTGTTGGCTCGTTTGCACCCGATTCTGGGCGGCACTGCCGCCTGGATGGGAACCCTGGTTATCGTCGGGGGGGTGACCGCCTTGATGGGATCCGTTCTGGCAGTCAAGGCATCTGATTTGAAGCGTATTCTGGCCTTTACGACGATTATGGCCCTGGGCATCATGACGATGTTTCTGGGCGGCAAAACGACTCCCGCTTTGACTGCGGCGATGACTTTTCTGATGGTTCACTCCCTTTACAAGTCTTCTTTATTTTTAGCCGTCGGAATTATCGATCATCAAACCGGAACCCGCCAAATCGATCAACTTGGCGGGCTTTTGAAACCGATGCCGATCACCGCTTTGGCAACCGTGGCCGCGGCGCTCTCAATGGCCGGCTTTCCGCTTTTTTTTGGTTTCATCGGCAAGGAGATCATGTACAAGGGTGCCCTGACGGAGGAATTGTTTCCGGTCTTTGCCACGTCGGCGGCATTGCTGGCCAATTCCCTGATGGTTGCCGTCGCAGGTCTCATGACCATCAAACCGTTCCTGGGGAACCTGCCAGCAAAGCTGCGGCAACCACGCGAAGCGCCCTTGACCATGTGGTTGGGTCCGGGTTTAATGGGAGGCCTCGGCCTGATCTTCGGTATTTTTCCAGACTGGGTCGGACATTGGCTGATTGAGCCGGCGGTGAGAGCATTTCATCCATCCATGGAAGATATTCAGCTGAAACTATTTTATGGGATCAACGAACCGTTGTTGTTGAGTATCGCAACGCTTAGCCTGGGAGGTATACTCTACCGCAAGAGGCGACCGCTGCGGCAGTTTATCGGTGGAGTTCTTTCACATATACCGTTTCAATTCGAACATGTCTATACCGGCGGACTGGAGGGAATCGCCAAATTTGCCAAATTTCAAACCGCCATGCTCCAGAACGGTTCCCTGCACCGTTATCTGAGTGTCATCATTGCCTCGGTGGTTATCGGTGTCGGACTGCCTTTTTTTTCAGATTACACCCCTTCCGCATTGATGCCAAATTCCAATTCGTCCCTGACCGACTGGCTGGTGATCGGCATTATCACCGTTGCCGTAATGGTTGTGGTCATTGCGAGATCTCGCCTGCTGGCAATTTGCTGTCTGGGGGTAGTCGGTGCAGGCATCGCCATGCTGTTTTTAATGCACGGTGCTCCCGACGTCGCATTGACCCAGCTGCTGGTAGAAACCTTAACCGTCATTATCGTCTCGCTCGTCTTGTTGCGGCTGCCCCAGTTAAATGCACGTCGCCCCACGCCGTCTCCTGTCAAAATATGGAACGGATTGCTGGCGGTGTCTATCGGTACGATGATTACAGCGCTGATTCTGGCAGTTACCCAGACCGATTTGGATCGATCGCTGACGAATTTTTTCGAAGCCAACAGCTACATAGCCGCTCACGGGCGCAATATTGTCAACGTGATCCTGGTTGACTTCCGCAGTTTCGACACCCTGGGAGAGATCACGGTGGTCGCCCTGGCAGGATTGGCCGGATACGCCCTGATTCAAAAACGAAAGGTAAATTGATGCCGTCACTGATTCTGAAAACAGCAACGCGCCTGCTGGTCGGACTGATTCTAACTTTTTCCGTCTATTTGCTGCTGCGCGGTCACAATGCGCCCGGCGGCGGCTTTGCTGCCGCTCTGGTTGCCGGCACCGGATTTGCGCTGTTTGCCATCGCCGAAGGCCCCGCTGGGGTTCGACAGGCGCTTCGCATTGCCCCCCAAAAAATAGCCATGGGCGGCTTAGGATTATCCATTTTCACCGGATTGGTGGCACCGTTGACCGGACGACCGTTTTTAACCGGTATCTGGTGGATCGCGAAAAACGATCAAACACAGGAGCTGGCTATCGGAACACCCCTTTTTTTTGATGTGGGCGTATTTTTTGCTGTCCTGGGGACGATTTTGACCTTGATTCTAGCACTGGAAGAAAATTAAAATGCAAACAATGTGTGCCGTTTTGGCGGGAATTATGGTTGCTGCCAGTATTTATCTGATTCTGGACCGTAATCTGATTCGTTTTATTTTCGGATTGGTACTGGCCAGTAATGCGGTCAATCTGCTGATATTTACCGCGGGACGTCTGGAAAGCCGGCGTCCGCCTCTAATCCCGGATAAAATGACGATGGGACAGGAACTTTTCGCCAATGCCCTGCCCCAGGCCCTGATCCTGACAGCGATTGTGATTGGTTTTGCCCTTTTGTCTTTTGTGTTTATTCTGTTTTATCGCGCCTATCAGGCGCTGGGAACCGTCGATACTGAATTAATGCGGGTGGCCGAAGACGATGCCGATTATCATCGCCCTGAATCGGAGCCCGCAGGCGGGAGTCCGGTATGAGCGAACTGCTGATATTGCCGATCATCCTGCCCCTGATCGGTGGCGCAGCGGCTGTAGTTGTCAGAAAAAGCGTCAGGCGATCATTCCGGTTGGCATTCATGGGTGCCGCTCTGCACACGATTGCCAGCAGCCTGCTCATATATCAGGTTCACACAGACGGTATTTTCGCAACGCAGATCGGCAACTGGCCGGCGCCGTTCGGTATTACGCTGGTCGCCGACCGTCTGAGCGCCATGATGGTGATGATCACCGCGGTTATTAACTTGGCGGTGACCTCCTATTCCAAAGCCGATATCGGTATCGATCTCGTCAGGCGGGGACATTACTGCCTCCTGCAAATCCTTGTGGGGGGAATTTGCGGCGCATTTTTAACCGGGGACATCTTCAATCTCTACGTCTGGTTTGAAGTGATGCTGATGGCATCCTTCGGGCTGCTGGTGCTCGGCCAAAGCAAAACCCAATTGGACGGCGGTGTTAAATATGTGACCATTAACCTGTTAGCCACGCTGTTGTTTATAACCGGCATCGGACTGCTATACGGTTTGACCGGGACACTCAACATGGCGGATTTGCACCAGAAGATCCCGCTGGTTGCCAACCGGGGGTTGGTGACAGCACTGGCAGTCTTGTTTTTGGCCGCTTTTGGCATCAAGGCGGCCATTTTCCCCTTGTTTTTCTGGCTGCCGGCGGCTTACCACACGCCGCCGGTTACAGTTTCAGCCATATTCGCAGGTCTGTTGACCAAAGTCGGCATTTATGCGCTGATTCGTTTTTTCTCACTGGTGGTCGTGATTGACACGGCTTATTTGCATTTCCTGCTGTTGGCCGTGGCCGCGCTGACCATGATCACCGGCGTTCTGGGAGCCGCGGCGCAAAACGAATTTCGCCGTATTCTTTCTTTTCACATTATCAGCCAGGTTGGCTATATGGCGCTGGGATTGGCGCTGCAAACCCGCCTGGCCCTGGCGGGCACCGTATTTTACCTGATACACCATATTATCGTGAAAGCCAATCTCTTCCTGGTCAGCGGAGTCGTCAAGCAACTCAAAGGGTCATTTGAGCTGGCGCAGCTCGGGGGAATTTATCGCAGCAACGGATGGATCGCGGCGCTATTTTTCATCCCGGCCTTTTCCCTGGCGGGTTTTCCGCCGCTGTCCGGGTTTTGGGCAAAAATGATCCTGATCCGTGCCAGCCTCGATGTCCATCAATATTGGCTGGCGTTTATCGCCGCCGTCGTGGGGCTGTTGACCGTTTATTCAATGACCAAAATATGGGGGGAGGTATTCTGGAAACCTGCTCCCGAAGCAACTCACGTGACCGACCGGCTGTACGCCCGCAGCATATCGGCCTGGATGCTGGCCCCGGTTGCCGCTCTGGCGGCATTGACCATCGTCATCGGTCTCGGGGCGGAATTTGTTTTTCAATTTGCCTTGCAGGCCGCCGAGGAATTGAACCATCCCGTCCACTATGTCAGGGCCGTCATGGGAAATTAATAATGAATTTGTTTTTGTTGAACATATTTCTGGCACTCGGTTTCAGTGCCGTCCTGGGCCAAGTTAACCTGAGCGGCTTTATATCGGGCTTTGTCGTGGGTTATGCAGCCCTGTGGCTGACAAAACCGCTATACGGTAAAACACGCTATTTCGAGCGCCTGCCAGGTGTTTTAAGATTGATCGGCTTTTTCGGCAAGGAGCTGCTGGTCTCAAATTTGAGGGTTTTGTGGGATGTCCTTACCCCCCGGCATATCAGCCGTCCCGGAATCATCGGCCTGCCGCTGGACGCCCGCACCGATGTGGAAATTATGCTGGTGGCCAATCTCATATCCTTGACCCCGGGGACCTTAAGCCTGGACCTGTCCGAGGACCGGCGAACTTTATATATTCACGTCATGTTTCTCGACGATATCGAAGAAACGAGACAACAGATCAAACAGGGACTGGAAAGACGTGGATTGGAGGTGATGCGCTGATGCCT
>JBATKU010000703.1:0-35926 GCA_049669725.1 Desulfobacterales bacterium | reverse complement strand
GAATAACACCCTGAGTGTAATAAATCCGATCATCCAGTTCGGTATACGGGACTTCTTCACTGGACTGCACCAGCAGGCCAAGGGGCTGATCTAAAAACTGGTTGCTAATGATAAAAGAAAGCATGTTGTACATGTCATCGGTTCGCAGGTTGAAGATTGCGGTTTTATTGATCAGATCGGCCTCATATTGCTTCAGCAACTCGATACCCTTTTTATACTGGCTCTCGCTGGATGGAAACCACCAGCTATCGGACGTGAAGGCAAAATACGTTTCTCGGGCTTTCTGCAAATTTTCATTTTCCGCATCCACTTTGCCGTATTTGGCCAGGTTGGTTGAAAAATAATTGGTCAACATCCGGGTTGCAAAAATGGTCCCCCGCTGTCGATTGGCCCGGTTGTCGAGCCAGCGGGTGGGGGAAATAATCAGATCGTTGACACTCCAGCCGAAAGGAGAGTTCATTTCCTGTTCCAGACGGTTTCGAATGGATGCTGATAAAGCAGCTCCTTTCTGGAGTTGATCTGAATCCGGTTTGGTTTTGACCAGAATTTCAGTAACATTTTGGTCCAGTTCGGGGAATCGGGTCGGATCCAAAATAGTGTAGCCTTTGTAAACCGTCCAATATAGTCCGGCCGAAAGGGGCCAGATCAATATAAAGGCCAAAAGAATTAAGACCACCCATTTGCCAAATTTTGTCATTTTGGGAAGCAGAGATTTTTCCATATTTGAGATTTACCTCATGTGTCGATATAAGGGTTGTCAAAAAACCGTTGCTGTATTCCAACGTTTTTTCTACAACCACTTGCACTGCAATTCCTTATTCGGAACATCATTATGGAAAACGGTATAAAAGGGCCCAACGCCGAAGTTTGAAAGTTGTGAAAGATTAAGCACTGCCCTATCAAGTGTCAATAAAGGATCTGGAGTTTCTACCCGGGCTAATCCCCAGATGTTTTTGCCCGACCAATTCACTTGACAGGGTTTGGAACCATGCTATTTATAGAGTACTATTATTAAATCCGGCAAATAAAACGGCAATCGTATTTTCGATTAAAGCTTTGATGTTTTCCTTAACACTGACAATTTATTTCAACGGAGATTAATTATGTTTAACAGGCAATTACGTGTAACCGGAACAGCGGGTCGATTTCTGTTTGTATGGTTTAGCCTGGTGCTGGGATCAGTGGTTTTAGCTGGATGCGGAACGTCCAACCTAGGCCGCCTGCAGGGCAGCTCGGAGGCCGACCAGATATTCAAGAACAATCAGTTACTGCCGGATTATACCTATTATTACAGCGGTTTTCAACGCATCCCTTACGGTATTATCGGCATTGATAACAATTACACGCTGCGTTCGAGCTCCTGGAAACCCATGGAATTAAACCCCACGGTGCTCGAGCAACTGTCATATCGGATGGCACGTGTTTACAGTCTTGACCCACGAGGCGCCTGGATTTTGGACGCGGAAGGCAACCGGGTGGGCATCTGGTATTCATCCCGGAATCACACGAAAATCAAAATCGAAAAGGACAGGCAGGTTGTTGTGGTGACACCCGAGCCACCGGATCTGAGAGGAATTCCTTAGCTAGACTGGATTTTATAACATTTTTTCTAGTAGCTGTTGAAATCCAAATCCTGGTGAGCTTGAAGTGGATAAATTCCAAGCACCAAATAGCAAATAACAAACAATACTCAATGACCAATCCGCCTATATTTGTGCCATATGGCAAAATATCGTATTTCAATGATAAATTAAAATTTATCATTGAATACTAACTCTTGAAAGAAGCAAGAGGGCCATATGATTAACAACAGCAACTTGGTTGTAATTGACCCCCAATGGGTTCAAATGAGCGGTTTTGATCGGTAAGCTGGCCTGGAATTTGAGCAATGACTGAAACCAGTTGTTTTCGTATCCACCGGTGCTTTACACGGCGGCATAGATGGTAGCCTCTGGATGATCCAGGTTAAAACGGCCAAGGAGTTCATAAAGCCGAGCGTGTCCGTCGAAGGCGGAGAGATTTATTTGTAATTTGGTGCTTGTGATTTGGGATTTGACAACTAAATAGATGGGGGCGATATGACCGGTCACAAAAGGCTAACTGTTGTATTTCTATTGTTGATTGCATGGACGCTGGCGGGTTGTGCGGCCGTGATTGTCGGTGCCGGTGTTGGGGCCGGAACGTACACCTATATCAAAGGGGATTTGAAACGATCTTATCAGGTCAAATTTAATGAAGCCTTAAACGTTTGTATCAGCATCCTGGATGATCTCGATCAACCGATTGTCGCAAAAACCACGGATGGCGAAAAAACAACCATCAAAACCGAAAGAAAAGATGGTTCCCCCCAGACCATTAATGTCGCCATAGAAAGTACCGAATGGACCCAGGTATCCATAAGAACAGGCGTGGTTGGATACTGGAAAAGAGATGTGTCGCAGCAGTTTCATGAGTTTATCGCCGAAAGGCTTAAAGAGTAAGGTTTAAAGGTTTGTCCGCCCCTGGCAGATTCTGGGGTCAGCGTTCAGGGTTGCCATATGATCGTTTAAACCGGAATCCCAAACTCTGAACACCCGCCCCTCAAACCCCGAACCTCGGAACGCTGAACCCCGAACCTTTTTAATTTTTCAATCGCTGCTGCGCATAGGGTAGTTCGTGGTTAAGCGCGTCTATTTGTTCCTGCTCCAGACGGTTTATTTCATCAATGTGGTTTTGCATAACCTGCAGCATGCGGGGGTCGCTGAAACGGTGCAGGCTGAAACTGGATACGGCAGTAAAGCCGCGCCGGATCTTATGCGCTCCGCCGGCACCCGGATCAAAGCGATGAACGCCATTGTCAATAGCCCACTCTATGGGCGAGTAGTAACAGGCATTAAAATGCAGCGAATTGAACGGCCGGGGACATCCCCAGTAACGACCGTACAGTTGCTTGCCCTTTGTCACCAGCATCGACATTCCTAACGGCAGCGATGAATCCCTTCTGTCATAGGCCGCGATAAAAAGCAGTCGATGACGGTATCGTTCATACAATCCCTCGAAAAATGATTCGGTCAGATAGCGGCATCCCCAGGGGCCGAATTTATCGTTGGTATGCTCATAAAATCGGTACATCAGCGGGAAAAGTGTGCTGGGAATACTGTTCCCGGTTAAGATTTTTAAAGAAATCCCCTGCTTTTCGATGGCTTGGCGCTCCCGTTTGATGTTGCGCCGCTGGTTGGAATTAAATATCGCCAGATAGTCATCAAAACTTTTATACCCATGGTTGAGCCAGGCGTAACTTTGATGTTGCCAGCCGAAATATCCTAAATCAAGCATCTCGCTATGCCATTGGGGGTCAACAAACAGAAAGCTGCTGCCAGACAGATGGTAGCGCCGGCACAAGCGATCAATTTGAGCTACCATTTCCGATGTCAAATATGGTACATCCTCCCCGGGGGCGATTAAAAAGCGATAGCCGGACATCGGTGTGAAGGGACTCATCCCGACTATTTTAGGGTAATACTCAATTCCCATACGAGCGGCGACATCTGCCCATACGTGGTCAAAAACAAATTCACCGGCACTATGCCCCTTGATATACATTGGGGCGGCGGCAACCAGATCCGAACCGCGGCGCACTGTTAGGTGGTAGGGCAGCCAGCCTGTTTTAGCCGTGGTGCTGCCGGACAGTTCCATTAGCCTTAACCAGTCCCATTCGAGAAAAGGCGTTGCCAGCGGTTTGGCCAGGGCATCCCATTCATCGCGGTCGATATCAGCAATGTTTTGAATCCAGGAAATCGAATATGCAGAAGTTTTTGGATTGGCCATACGGTCACCAGTTGGTGGATTTAGGACTGAATTCAATTTAAGTCCGATAGTGGGCCCTGTCACCTTCTTTTTGTACCGCGTTTCAAAAAAAAGGTTGAGATAAGTGGCTGTAAAAAAATGTTGGAAAACCAGAACGTTCTTTTGATAATCGTTATAACCGGTTAAGCACGGATTTATCAATTTCTTGACAATCAACGCTAAATAAATAATATTAAAAGGTTAAATTAAACAAAGTGGGGTAAAGGATACCAAGATATGCCGATCTATGAATTCAGGTGTTTGAAATGCAATGACTGTTTTGAGTTCCTGTTAAGGAGCCAGGAAGAGCAAATAGAACTCAGATGTCCCAAATGCAAGTCCGAAGAGTTTGAGCGGGTTATGAGTGTCTCGTGTCATTCCACGGGCGACGCATCCCCCAAAGGTCAATCGGCCCAGGCGCAAACCCGAAATTGTCCGAGTGGATCCTGCACAACCTACGACATCCCCGGGCACAGCCGTTAGGGCCGTATCTACCAATCTGTATAACCGCCTGAAAATAGTTATTTTTTAGTATTGGCCGTTACCGGGTGTTGGGATTGACGGGGGAGGGTATGACAACAATGTTAGCCAAGGCTAGATTTTTAATCCAATGAAACAGATTCACCTGCAAGAAAAGAGGCAGTTCAAGGAGCTGTTCAAACAGGAACACATCGACAATTTCGAGGATCGGTTCAAAATCCTAGAGGCTTTTTTGCAGACCGAAAAGCACGTGACCGTCGAGGATGTCGTGCGGCTGCTGGAAGGCAACGGGTGGAAGCTGGAACCGGATTTCGTCCACGAAACCCTTCAATTAATGAGCCGTTTTGGATTTGCCCATCAAAGCCGCTTTGACAACGGCGTGATTCTTTACGAACACCGGCATCTGGGTCAACACCATGATCATATGATCTGCACGAAATGCAGAAAAATCCTGGAATTCGAAGAGGATCAGATCGAACACTTGCAGATCAAGATCGCAGCTGCCCATGGGTTTCACATGCTTCAGCACAAGCTGGAAATCTACGGAATCTGCAATAACTGCCTGCAAGACAGAATACAGCTGATGCCCTTGACCCTGGCCAAACCCGGGGAGCACCTTGTGATCAGGGAAACCAGAGGTGGGACCGGTTCTAAAATGAGATTGTTGACGATGGGTTTGCGCAAAGGAGATCGGATTGAAGTGATTACCAACAACGGATACGGTCAGCTGGCCATAGCAGCTGATTTGAAGCGTTATGTGCTGGGACGGGGCCTGGCGGAAAAAATTATGGTTGAACCAGACCAACCTTAATGTGTAACTCTATTGATAATCTGCTATTTGTTATTTGGTGCTTGGAATTTCTTCCAATAAAATTATGCTACTTGATAATGGTATCAATTTGACTATATTTGCGATTGTATTCAATGACTGCATATGAACCGGCTTATATCAGGGCTTATGAAAATGGGTTGCTGAAGGAAAAAGCAGCGCAAACCGGCAGCCTCTTGGAATCCTGTCTGCTTTGCCCCAGAAAATGCGGTGTTGATCGGCTGGCCGGCGAAACTGGATTTTGCAAAACCGGCAAACGCGCCTGGGTATCCAGCTACAGTCCTCATTTCGGAGAAGAAGCACCGCTGGTCGGAACCCACGGTTCCGGCACGATCTTTTTCACCCATTGCAATCTATTGTGCCTGTTTTGCCAGAACTTTGACATCAGTCACCAGGGCGTGGGACAGGAAGTCACGGATAATGAACTGGCAGGCATCATGCTCGCCTTGCAGAATCAAGGCTGTCACAACATTAACTTCGTAACGCCTTCGCACGTTGTGCCCCAAATCCTGACGGCCCTCGAAATCGCTGTAGCGCACGGACTTGATGTTCCGCTGGTTTTCAACACCGGTGGTTATGACCGCATTGCAACTTTAAAACTGCTGGACGGCGTTTTTGATATTTATATGCCGGATTTTAAATTCTGGGATTCACAGGCTGCCGAAAGCAGCTGCCAGGCCGCAGACTATCCGGAGGTGGCCCGCAAAGTCCTGGCCGAAATGCATCGGCAGGTGGGAGATTTGCAAATTGATGATGCTGGTATTGCCCGGCGCGGATTGTTAATCCGTCACCTGGTATTACCCGAAGGCCTGGCGGGAACCCGCCAAGTCATGCGATTTATTGCCCGGAAACTATCTCCCTCAAGCTACGTAAACGTCATGTCTCAATACAGGCCCTGCGGCCGGGCGGGTGAAGTAAAGGGGCTCGGATCACATCTTTCACCTGGAGACTATAAAAATGCAGTTCGGGCGGCCCTAGAAGAAGGTATCACCCGACTGGATCAGCCGCATCGCAGGTTGCTGTTTTAAGGATCAACAGGGGCAGGTCGTCAATTGACCAAAAGCACTCAATGTAATTAAAAGCCTTATCGTAAATTAAGCGGAACTGTCATGCCCAAGATTTTTGCCATAGGGGATATCCACGGTTGCTACGATCAGCTGTTGGCGCTGATGAATAAAATTCCCATCAATTATAAACGGGATACCCTGGTGTTTATGGGCGACTACATTGACCGGGGACCGCAATCGGTTGAAGTCGTCGATTACCTGATAAAATTAGAAAAACGTGTGCCGGGTATTATTTTTTTAAAAGGCAACCATGAGGATATGCTAGAAAAATACCTGGACGGAACCGACCGGTTCACTTATCTGCTAAACGGCGGTCAGCAAACCCTCGACAGCTACCTGAGCCGGTCGGCTCAAAGTGGAACCCATCCGATTCCCCCGGAACACAGGGAATTTTTTAAATCGCTGAGACTCATTTACGAAACCGAAGATTACATTTTTGTTCATGCCGGTCTGCGCCCCAAAGTATCCATGGAATCCCAGGATACGGAAGACCTGCTCTGGATCCGGGATAAGTTTCTCCACACCCGATACGACTTTGGCAAACCGGTAATTTTCGGGCATACCCCCCTTGGTGAGCCCCTGGTCGAATCCAATAAAATCGGTATTGATACCGGGGCCGTATTTGGTAATGTTCTCACCTGCGTTCAGCTGCCTGATCTTGAATTTTATACGGCCTGATCTCAAAGCTGGGTTCAAGGTTAAACTTTTGTTTGACAAATTACAGGGGATTCAAATACCATTCCCAGTACCCGGGCTTAATAAATTGGGCTGCAGGTACCCGCCGGACCATGGGGTCCAGGTAAAGGCAGAACTCCCAAAAATTGTAATAAAAATGATGGACGAATCCATCGTCATGAAACGCTATTCAATCTTTCTAATTGTTTTGATTGCCACTATGGCCGGAACCGCCATGGCGGAGCGGCTGACCATCGTTGCCCCGGTGGCCAATATCCGCTCCGAACCCGATGCAACATCCGACATACTGTGGAAGGTTGAAAAATACTATCCGATCTTGGTGATAAAAAAATCAGGTCCATGGTATCAATTTCGGGACTTTGAAGAAGATTCGGGATGGGTGCACAAATCTCTGGTCGGCCAAGTAAAGGCGGTCATCACCAAAAAAGATCTTTGCAACATCCGCTCCAAGCCCGGTACCAAGGAAAAAATCCTCTTCACAGTTGAAAAAGGAATTCCTTTTAAAGTCCTCAAGAGCCAGGGCCGCTGGCTAAATGTCGAACATGCCGACGGGGACAGGGGCTGGATCCACGATTCCCTCGTCTGGTGATATAAAGCGGTTGTCAAAAAACGTTACGTTATTCGAACGTTTTTTTCTACAACCACTTATACCAACCTTCCGTATTGCAGAACTTATTTTTGAAAAGCGGTATAAATGACCTCGATTGATATCATAAAAAATGACAGACGACTGATTGTCGGCATCGGCTCAGCACTGGTGGACATCCTTATTCACGAAGATGATGAATTTTTAGAAAAAACCGGGGCGGTCAAAGGCGGTATGACACTGGTGGAAAATACCTGGATTGAGCGCACCCTGGCGATGGGTTCGGGTACGGCCACCATTGTTGCAGGTGGATCCGCCTGCAATACCATTGTTGGTGTCGGCAAACTGGGCGGCCAGGCTCGCTTTGTCGGCAAATGTGGCACCGACCAATGGGGCCGGCAGTATGAAAATGACCTCGGAGGACAAAATGTGGATCCCGCATTACTTCGATCCGATTCGCCCACCGGTCGGGTATTATCCATTATTACACCAGATGCTCAACGCACCATGTTTACCTACCTGGGCGCATCGGCGGAAACCCGCCCGGAAGAAATAACCGCCGGCAGTTTTGCGGATGCCGCTGTCGTCCACATCGAGGGTTACCTACTGTTTAATCCGGATTTAATTCAAGCCGCACTTATCGCTGCTAAAAAGGCCGGCGCCTTAATTTCGCTGGATTTGGCCAGCTTTACGGTTGTTGAGCAGTCATTGGTACTGCTCAAGAAACTCGTTGCCGACTACGTCGACATCCTGATAGCCAACGAAGATGAAGCCCGCGCCTTTTGCGGACAGTCAGATGAAAACCTCGCCTTAAGCGCGCTTTCTGAAAAAGCGAATATTGCGGTTCTTAAAGTCGGTCCCCGCGGCAGCCGTATATCACACGCCGGAGAAACCATCCACATCCAATCGATAGGTGACGGCACGGCGCTGGACACCACCGGCGCCGGCGACCTATGGGCCGCCGGCTTTCTTTTTGGCCTGGTAAACGGGCACCCGCTTGAGAAATGCGGTCGGTTGGGCTCGGCCTGCGGTTACGAGGTATGCCAGGTAATCGGCGCCAATATTCCGAATGAGGGTTGGAACCGAATTAAGAAATTATTGGATTGAGGGGGCATTCTGGAATTCGGAAGCAGGAATGCGCAATTTGGAAAACGAAATAATAAAGGAAAACATAAATTTTCACCAAGGAGCTAAAAAGACGAAATTATGGCAAAAAAACAAAAAAAAACCCGCAAGGAGCTCTTAAAGGAACCCGATGAGTTTATGACCCTATCGGGCAAATTGATTGGATTTGTTGTCACGTATAAAAACCAACTAACTTATGGCCTGGGTATTATCCTGGCCCTGGTTATAATTATTTCAGGGGTTCGTTTTTTTTCAATCCGGGCTGAAAACAAAGCTTCTGCATTGTTGGAAAGCAGCCTGATTGAATATAACAGTCTGAGAACGGATAAAAAGCCGGATGCGGTTTATGATGCCGTGTCAGGTGGATTTCAAAACATCCTGCAAGAATATGCCAGGAAAAATGCCACAAAAATTGCCCGCTTAATATATGCAAATATTTGCTATGACGCCAGCAAATACGAGCAGGCTGTAAGTCTGTATAATACCTCGCTGAAGGATTTTGAAACACATCCGATGATTCATAGCCAGATCCTCTCCAGTCTGGGCTATGCCTATGAACAGCAAAGCGAATATTCAACGGCGGTGGACTATTTTGAGAAAATCTCCACGGCTCCGGGGCAGAACCTGAAAGACGAAGCCCTTTATCATTTAGGGCGGCTTTATAACAAACTCGGCCAACCGGAAAAAAGCAAGGCGGCCTATCAGAAGATATTATCCGATTATCCGGATTTCATTTATATCGATATAGTCAAAGAACAATTATCCGGGTGATGGTGGTCTTAGGGTAAGAGGGTTCAAGGTTCAGAGTTCACCGTTCAGGGTTGACGCTTTTAAACGCTTAACGGCGGATATTTTTCAACCATTGAACTCTGAACCTTGAACCCTTAAAATAAAGCCTCAGCGTTTGGCGCCAACATCCATGTTGTATTTTTTTATCTTCTGATTCAAACCACTCTTGCCGATCCCGAGCATTGCAGCCGCATGGGCTTGAACGTTGTCTGCCATTTTCAGGGCCCTTTCGATCATTGCTTTTTCAATCGTGGCCAGGGTGTCATAAAGGGTAGCATCTGAGGGAATACCTTCCAGATGCAGGGCGTTGTGCACATTATCTCTAAAATCCAAGGGCAGATCCGATACCCGTATCGTATCATTGGGGCACAAAATCATGACCCGCTCGATCAAATTCTCAAGTTCACGCACATTTCCAGGCCAGCTGTAATCAAAAATCAACCGATCCACTTCCTGATCAACCCCTTTGATAGGTACATTTACTTTGCGCTCGGATGCGTACTTTTCGATGAAGTGATTTACCAGCAGACGAATGTCTTCTTTACGCTGTTTTAGCGGCGGCAAGACAATTTGGACCACATTTAAGCGGTAGAATAAATCTTCCCGGAAACGCCCACTGATCATTTCTTCTTTCAAAATTTTATTGGTTGCGGCTATAACCCTTATATCTGCGGTTATGGATCGGGTCCCGCCAACCAGCTCAAATGTTTTTTCCTGTAACACCCGCAGCAGCTTCACCTGGAGGTTCTGGGACAGCTCCCCGATCTCGTCAAGAAACAGGGTGCCGCTATCGGCCAGCTCAAAACGCCCTTTTTTCCTGGCCACCGCTCCGGTAAAGGCTCCTTTTTCGTGGCCGAAGAGCTCGCTTTCCAGCAAACTTTCGGCCAGGGCCGAACAATTTACCGCGATAAACGGCTTGTTACGACGCGGGCTGTTGAAATGAATGGATTTGGCCACCAGCTCTTTGCCGGTACCACTCTCACCCTCAATCAGCACCGTAGCGTTTGAAGGGGCAACTTTGCGTATCGTTTCGAAAACATCTCGAATAGGCTTGCTCTTGCCGATGAAATTTCCAAAGCGATACTGGGATTCCACCGTCTCGCGCAGACGCCGATTCTCTTTGACCACCTGGTACATGGAGACGGCTTTTTTAACATAAAGTGTCAGACGTTCGTTGTCGAAGGGCTTCAAAATATAGCTGTAAGCCCCTTTTTGCATGGCCTCCACTGCCTTATCAATGGTCCCGTGAGCCGTCATCATGATCATCGGCAAATCCGGATCCAGCGCCTTAATGTTTTCAAGAAGCTCAATGCCATCCATTGCGGGCATTTTCATGTCGCTTAGGATCAAATCAAGGTCTGATGACTTCTGGATTTCAAGCGCCTCGTGTCCGCCTTGGGCGGTAAGCACTTCATAGCCCTCATCTTCTAAAACGGCACTGAGCACAAGCAGATAATTCTTTTCATCATCAACGACTAGAATGGTTTCCATGATCGAAGAATTTCTCCATCGCTATTCAAGTGAAATTCAAGCTGCTGCTCTAAACGATGCGCAACCTCTAACCCGAAAAGTACAACCGTAACGCGAACCTCGAAACACGCAACCCGAATTCCGTATCCCGATTTTATCCTGTTGCTAGCTCCGAGCGCTCCACCGGTAATTCCACGGTCACCCGCGCCCCACGCTGTTCCCGGTTGACAATCTGAATGCTACCGCCGTGGGACTCAATGATATTTTTTACGATGCCCAGACCCAGTCCCGTGCCCATCTCCTTGGTGGTAAAAAAGGGATCCCAGATCTTTTCCAGAACCTCGCCATCAATTCCCTGGCCCTCGTCATCAAAATGAATGGTCACGATATTGTCATCGGCACTAATCGCAACGTCAATGGTCCCTCCCGCCGGCATTGCCTGCATGGAATTGATAAAGATATTCAAAAAGGACTGATAGAGCATATCAGCGTCGGCCTGGATTTCCGGCAAAGAATTCTGATAGTTCTTGTTGATGGTATAGCCCTTTTCTTCGTTCTGCATCGAAAGATAAGTGATATTTTTTTCAATGACCTCCCCAATACGGCAAGGACTCAGAACCGGGCTGCGGGGCCTGGCAAAATTGATAAAACCGGTAATGATGTTATTGAGGCGACTGGCCTCTTCCACAATGATATCCGGAATAGTGTTTGAGGGATCGAATTTGGACACTTTCTTTTTTAATAGCTCGGCCGAACTTCTAATAATCCCCAGCGGATTGCGAATTTCATGGGATATTCCGGCCGCCATCTCTCCAAGGGCGGAGAGCCGCTCCGCCTTGCTCAAACGCTCTTTTAAACGCAGCCTTTCCATGGCCCGCTTCTGAATAATGCCCTCACCACGTTTAACGACAAAGATCAGTACGACCAATAAGGCCCCCATCACCACGGTACAGGTAATTACGACCAGGATCTGAATATTGAAAATGGTCTGATAATCTTCGGATAGATCCTGGACGATCTCCACCACTCCCAGCACCGGCCCGGTTAAACTGGCCAGCTTCGGTTCGAAACGCAACGGCGCATAGGTGATTAACCGGACTTCTTTGGGGAAACCCAGCGAAATCTGGAAAAAATTACCACGCTGGATCAGTCTGGATTTAATCTTACCTTCCAGGGCCTGGTAGTAACCTGTTCCGCCGTAATTTTTACGACCGATTAAATCCGGTTCAAAACTGTAGGCAATCGTATTGTTCATCGAATAGATGTTGAGCGATTCGACTTTGAAGCGATGCAGGGTGCTGCGAACAACCTTGTCCATGCGCTCGAACTGTTCGGGTGTGCTGAGCTGAATTTTTCCGAACATAACACCCATGGGGATGATAACCTGAATAAACACCTGATGATTCAGGTTTTCGATGAGACTGTGGGCATAATTTTCACTTTTCTGCCGCTGGAGCGCTTTGACCCAGTGGGTGTTGAGCACCGACAGAATGATCGTCACCAAAAAAATTACGACCAGCCCGGTGAATGTAAAATACTTCACCAGGCGAAACGGCTTGATTCTTTCTTCCGGTAATTTGGTGTCCACAGGCAAAGGTCCCGATATTAAATGAAATTAGTCGCCTTATACTGAGCCACATTAGGATAACCGTTTTTAGCATCAATTTAAAGCTTTTTCTCTCAAGTTTGAATGCCCGGAACCGATACATGTACTTAAGATAAAGGCCGATTCAAAATTTTGACGCTTTTTAAGGAATATACAATCTAAAAAGATCCATCCCAACCGGTTAATTCTATGCTCAAAGGGATGGGTATCCATTCAAATCCACTTTAACCTATTGAAAATAAATGTATTTAATCGAATCTTAATTTTGGTGGGTCAATTTTCGGAAATGTTATCCGATATTGGCGCAAAACTTGCAAAGCCTAAGGCGTGATGAAATATATACCCGTAGCCCGATCGGTGTTGAGCAACCCTGTGCCCCAGATGTTGAGTAACCAAAATCCAAAACCGATCTGTTGGAAGCGGCCAGACCAGTTCAAGACCGAAGCTACCCGAAAAACGGCGTAATTCCTTGCTCCACTATATATGGTAAGTTCGAACATCAGGCGCCCCAATATAGTGTAATTATATCTAAATTATATGTAATTTATACATAATTAGATTTGACTTATGGGCAATAATATGTGATCATTTATTTATAAACCTCTCAGTTTTTGAACGCTTTTCAGGATCGGAGGTCTGTATCAAAAGCATTTTTTTTGCTCAACAGCGGAAAACCAAATCTATGAGCACCAACAGTTTAAAAAAAACCAGGGAATCTATGTTGATGAGCAAAGCCGAACTGGCCAGGCAGGCGAATGTTTCTCCGATCACGATCACCAGGATCGAGAAGGGCCTGCCCTGTCGCATGGATACCAAACGCAAGATTCTCCTGGCACTGGGCTTAAAACCTGCGGACAAACACAAAATTTTTAAGGATTAGCATCTCTCATGGTTTTTGGAAAAAAAGATCACCTTATCGGTGTGGATA
The DNA here is from genome assembly GCA_049669725.1 of Desulfobacterales bacterium. Taxonomy (GTDB): domain Bacteria; phylum Desulfobacterota; class Desulfobacteria; order Desulfobacterales; family JAFDCJ01; genus JAFDCJ01. The sequence continues at coordinate 22,525 of JBATKU010000703.1, read as the reverse complement.
TCGGTTCCAGGTCCATAAAGGCCGCTGAAATTGTTGAAACCAAGAGCGGCAGCACGCTTAAGAATTTTGGCAGCATCGACATTGCCCATGGGGCCATCGAAGAGGGCGCAATTAACGATCCGGAAACTGTCGCCGAATCTCTCCAGCAGCTGCTGAAATCATGCGGCATCAAAGAGACAAATGTCGCTGTTTCCATTGGCGGCTACTCGGTTATCGTCAAAAAAATCGTTGTTCAAACCATGGCCGAAGAACAGCTGCAGGAAACCATTCACTTTGAGGCCGAGCAATACATCCCTTTTGACATCAGTGACGTCAATCTTGATTTTCAAATATTAGGGGAAAGCGAAACCAACCCCAATCAGATGGATGTTGTTCTGGTGGCCGCTAAGAAGGAAATGGTTGACGACTATCTCAACCTGATTAACCTGGCCGGACTCGATCCTTGCATCATCGATGTCGAAGCATTCGCCCTGCAGAACAGCTTTGAGGCCAACTATGATATCCAAGACGAAAACATCGCTCTCATTGATATTGGGGCCAGCAAGACCTCCCTGAATATCTTAAAAAACACCGCATCGGTATTTATGCGAGACGTTTCCCTGGGATGCGGACAAATCAACCAGAAGATAATGTCGCTCATCGAGTGCTCTTTCGAGGAAGCCGAACAGCTGAAATACGGAAATAAGCCGGATAGCCTCTCACCGGATGACTTAAAAGGCATCGTGTCATCGGTAGTAGCCGATTGGTGCACGGAAATACGACGCGCACTTGACTTTTTTTACTCCACTTACCCGGAAGACCAGATCAAGCGTATTATTCTCAGTGGCGGTGGCGCCAATATTGCCGAATTTCGTGGGCTTCTTGCCACCGAGGCCTCGGCCGAAGTTGAGACAATCAACCCATTTCAAAATTTTCGCATTGATAATAAAAAGTTAGACGACGCATTTATTAAACAAATTGCACCCCAGGCAGCCATCTGTATGGGCCTTGCAATGAGAAAAGCGGATGACAAATGATAAGAATTAACCTGCTGCCTTTCCGGGCAGCCCGCAAAAAAGAAAATATACGTCGCCAAGTCTCCATCTTTTTGCTTTCTTTAGCATTTTTGCTGATCATCTTGTTTTATTACAATTTTAGTTTAAACGGCAAGATTGATAACCTGAATGCCAAAATTAAGGAAACCAAAAGTGACCTGGAAAAATATGAACAGATAAATAAAGAGATCGCTCAGATTAAGAAAAGACTTGGTAATCTGAAGAAAAAAATGGCGGTCATGGACACCCTTGAAGCCAACCGTTTCGCTCCGATCAAGCTGATGGACGCCATGACCCAGGTCATCGTTCCCAAGCGCATGTGGTTTACCCGCCTACAAACCAAGGGCCAAAAGGTCAATATCTCCGGTGTTGCCATGGACAACACAACCGTTGCCGATTTCATGGTCCGCCTGGAAAATTCGGGGCTTTTTAAAGAGGTGGATTTAAAAACGCTCAAGCGCAGCAAAACTAAAAAGGGAGTCACTTCCAAATTTAAAACCTTCAGCGTCGTTTGCACCAAAATGCCGCTAATAAAACCGGGACAAGAGAAAAAACCTGCGAAAGCTAAGGCGAAGAAATAATGGAAAAAAAGGGCCTTGAAAAATCGATCGAACCTTTTTTGGGAAAAGTTGGAAATTTATCCAAAGCACAGAGGATATTGATATCTTCGGTATTCTTTATCCTGATTGTGGGAACTTTTGTCTACTTTTTTTACTGGCCAAAATTTGAAAAGATCAATTCCTTAAAAACAAATCTGGCCAATTTAGAGAAGAAACTTTCGACGGCCAAGCGCAATGCCGCCGATTTAAAAAAATTTCAGGCAAAAATGAAAGAGGCTGAAGCACAATTCAACATGGCGATGAAAAAACTGCCTGAAAAAGAGGAGATTCCTTCCCTGCTGACCGCCATTTCCGATTCCGGTCAGTCGGTAGGTCTTGATTTCTTGCTCTTTGAGCCCAAAGCCGAAAAGAAAAAAGAATTTTATGCTGAGATCCCTGTGGCTATGAGCCTGAGGGGGGATTATCACAATTTGGGCATCTTCTTTGATCAGGTGGCTCGCTTAAACAGAATTGTAAACATCGAAAATATTCAGATGAGCCGGGGCAAGGGCAAGGGCAGCAAGGCCAGCGAGCTCACTGCAAAATGTACGGCGGTCACCTATAAATTCATCGATGAGGCGCCCCAAAAGGTATCAAAAAAGAAAAAGAAAAAGAAAAAAAGACGTAAGAAATAAGCAACTAATTTCTAACCGGATAAACCAGCAAATGATGGGAAGAAACCCTGTGACCATCCGATATTTGATCAACACAATTTGTATCGTAATGCTTCTCTGGGGCTGTGACAACGCCACCCAACCGCCTGCAAAGCAAACGGTGGTCCGCAAGAAAATTGTCTCCCAGCCAAAACAAACCGCCACGGTCCGCAAGGCAAAGACGGTCCGGACGGCAAAAACTGAGACGGTTGACAAAACCGCAAAAAAGGCCATGCCGGCCGAGATCCCAAAGCCGCAGATGGCTGAGGTCGAAACCGACAGGCAGCCTTTGATCGCTAAAAACGCTGAAACGCAACCGTCCAAACAGAAGAAGCCGGCGATTAAACCCAAGTCAGACATCTCTATGATAAAACAGCCGGTTCCGATCCAACCGCCAGCGGCCGCGCCGGCGGCCGGCCCAAAACCTCCGATCAGTGATAAAACCATCGCCCCCGCACCAACGGCAGCCATGGCGTTAACCGGGATACCGGCAGTGTATAATCCCACTGGAAAAATCGATCCCTTCGAACCGCTATTCCGGGATAAACCGACGCTGGCCAAGAAAAGCAAACGCAAAAGGCTGCCTCAAACACCCCTGGAGCGCATCGAGATAAGCCAGCTAAAACTGGTTGGAATTATTTTGGCCTCCAGCGGCAACCGGGCCCTGGTGGAAGAAACCTCCGGCAAAGGGTATGTCATTAAAAAGGGTACGTATATTGGAACCAATTCAGGCAAAGTCGTTAAGATCAATAAAGAAACCGTTATTGTTGAGGAAGAATTCGAAGATGTATTCGGAAAATCCGCAACCCGTCAAAGAGAGATTAAACTTCCCAAACCTCCTGGAGCGTTTTAAGATGCTTGATATCATTACCAAACTATCTAGACCCCTTCGAGTGGGTGCACTTTTATTCAGTATCAGCTTACTGATTGCAGGATGCGCATCCCAAAACACGGCCAATGTTAAATCCGCCGAGGAAATCAAACTGATCACCGACATCGCTACCAGCGAGGACGCCGAGTCCAGTATGGTTACCGTAAAAAGCGGCCAGACCCTCACCTACACGGCGATTAAGCAGGTATTTCCCCTGGGGGTTCTATTTCACTTTCCTGAAACAGCCCTGGATAACATTAAAGAAGTTTATTATCCGCCGCAAAGTGACATCATCGGTTCTATCCGGGCAACCCAGGTTGAAGCGGATGGAACAACATCGCGAATATTTATCGCTTTGAAAAAAGACCTTCCCTATAACATTACACCGGATGAAGACGGAATCCATATCTCATTTCCCAAAAGCGGCCAACTGGCGGCAAAAACGTCCGAATTGCAGCCGCCAGCGGAAAAAGTTACCAAAGAGCCGGAACCTGAAAAAAGATGGCTCCCCCGGCTACCCGGATAACTGCGATCGGTACCACTCCATTGAAAAAAAGTGTCGCCATCAATGTTAAAGCCGATGGGACCATCAAAAACTACAAAGCCTTTACCATCGCAGAAGCACCTCCCCGAATCGTTTATGATCTGTACGGGCTTAAAAGTCCTTATAAAGGAGAGCAGCGCATTGTCGTAAAATCGGATAGTGTTACCAAGGTCCGCCACTTCGGTCATTCGGACAAAGTCCGGATTGTTGTGGAAACCAAAAAAGCCTATCTATCCCAATACATGGCATCGCCGGTTGACAATGGCCTGTTGATTTATGTGGGCCAGACGCCGAAACCGACACCGAAGGAAACAGCCAAAACGACGGACGACCCGGAAAAGAAGATAGCCGAAACTGCTGCAGAAAAGCCGGCAACCGCCCCGAAAATGAAAACAGCTGAAACCGCTGCAGAAAAGCCGGCGACCACCCCGGAAATCAAAACAGCTGAAACTGCTGAAAAAAAGGAGGCCGCAAAGGAAACCGCACCGGCTGTCAAGACCGCTGCGGCCAAATCCGATCAGCCCGCCTGGTTGAATCGCATCGATTTTTCAAGTGAGGAAGCAGGCAAATCCGCCGTTTTGGTTGGAACCACCAGATTGGTTGAATACCAGATCACGAAAGTTACCGATAAAAAGCTGCATTTGAAGTTGTTGGACACCAGCCTGCCCGAGTACCGCAAACGGGCTTTGATCACCACCCGCTTTCAGAGCGCCGTGGATCGCGTCACCCCCACGCAACCGCCGAAAACAAAGGACACGATCGTTGTATTCGAGTTGCGGGAAGCGGTCCCTTATTTCGTCAAGCAGACCGACAATGTCATCCGGGTCAACTTTTCGCCCTCCACCATACCTCCCAGACCCTATGAAGATGCCAAGCTTCCGGCCTGGAAAAGGGTACTGGCCGAACCGTCCAGCGCCCCGGAAAAATCGCCACCGGCAGCAGCTGGCAAAGCCACCATTGCAGCAGCAGCCGGCGCGGAGCAAAAAATTGTCAAGCAGGAGCTCGGTCTTGCGAAAGAAGAGATGTCGCTGGCGGATCGTCTCTCAGGCGCATCTATAAAGGGACCCAAATACACCGGCGAAAAAATCGCCCTTGACTTCTATGATACCGACATCAAGAACGTTTTCCGAATCTTGAGGGAAATCAGCGGCAAAAACTTTGCCATTGATAAAAATGTCACCGGCAAGGTCACGCTGACCCTGGAAAAACCGGTGCCCTGGGATCAGGTTCTCGACCTGGTACTGAAAATGAATCAACTGGGAGTGACCATGGAAGGCGACATCGTCCGCATCGCCACCCTCAACACCCTGGCCCAGGAAGAAAAACTCAAACAGGCCCGGGCCAAGGCCACCCAGGCGGCCATAAACCAGCAAAAGGCTCTCGAGCCGCTGGTAACCGAGTACATCTCCATCAACTACTCCAATGCCCAGACGGAAATCCTGCCGCACGTCAAACCGATCCTGACGCCAAGCCGCGGACAGGTCAGTGTGGATACACGCAACAACCAGCTGATCGTCACCGATACGGCCGAAAAAATCGAACAGGCCCGTCAGATCGTTGACATCATCGACCAAGTTACGCCCCAGGTGATCATCGAGGCCCGGGTCGTCGAGGCCAACACCAATTTTTCAAGAGAGCTGGGTTTTGACTGGGGCACGATCAGCGCCGGCCCGTTTAACATCGGAGACGCCACCCTGACACTGACCGGCCTGGCCAGCAATTTGCCGGCCACCATCCCATCGGCTGTGATTGGAGGTACCTTTCAGAAGTTGACCGGCACCCCGTTTTCCATTGTTGATGCCAAGCTGGTGGCCAGCGAATCCGAGGGCAAGACCAACATCATCTCATCTCCTAAAGTTGTGACCCTGGATAACAAAAAGGCCAAAATCAAACAGGGCCTGGAAGTGCCCTACCTGGAGCGGGATTCCTCGGGTAACGCGACGGTGCGCTTTAAAAATGTTGATCTGCTGCTGGAAGTCACGCCCAACATTACCCCTGATGACCGCATCGTCATGAAGATTTTTGTCACCAAAAACGATGTGGTCGATCCAACTGCCGATCAGCCGGCCCTGTCCACCAATGAAGCCGAGACCGAACTGCTGGTGGATGACGGTGATACCATTGTCATCGGCGGGATCGTGAAATCGACCATCACTTACGGTGAAAAGGGAATCCCCGGGTTGAGACAACTCGGTGTCCTGGGCTGGCTGTTTAAAAGTCAGACCAAGACCGATAATAAAAATGAGCTGCTGATATTTATCACACCCAGGATCGTCAAGCTGGAGCAACGCAAGACTGGTGGTGCTATCTAATAGGGCAAGGACTTCAGACCCAGGGGAGATACCACCTGCAAAATACTAAAAAAGCAAAGGGTAACAGGAATCAGTTCTGTTGCCCTTTGCTTTTTTTTGCCGGACTTTAGAATAAGTGCTTTATCTTCTGTGCTTCCAACGTGGCCTGGTCGGCCAGCGGGCTGCCCGGATTCAAATTCACCACCAGCTGGTAGGAATCATAGGCTTTTTTATATTCCCGGTTCATGGTGTAGGCCTTGGCCAGTTCAAAATGCACCGGAGGGGCATCAGGGGCTGCCAGAGCGGCTCTTTCCAGCTTGATGACGGCTTCGGGCACTCGTCCCATGGCCATATAGGTTTTCCCCAGGCCGTAAAGGGCTCTGTCAAAATCCTGCTGGGACTTCAAAGCTTTTAGAAAATATTTTTCCGAGAGCTGGTATTCTTTTTTCTCATAATAAGCAAGGCCCAGGTTGGAAAACGGAAATTGAGGAGTTGCGTACAAGAGATCCGAGGCTACTACTTTATATTGTTCAATGGCCTTGTCCCATTCTCTCTTTTCGGCATAGGCATTTCCCAGATTGTTGCGAGCCGGGGCGTAATCGTCTTTTAAGGCCAGTGCTTTCTTAAAGTGGCGGATGGCAAGATCCTGCTTGCCTTTGTAGTAATAAACAAGCCCGAGATCATCTTGAAGAAAATAATCGTCCGGAGTCAGGGATTCTGCTTTTAAAAACTCCCCTAAAGCAAGTGAGTATTTACCCTGTCGCAAATAGGCTTCTCCAAGGTTGCGGGATGCTTCGGCCTTTGCTTTTTGTTCTTCCAGATTTTTGGAGGTGCAGGCAAACAATAAACTGATGACCAGCAGACAGCCTGCTCCAACCCGTAAGGTTTTTTTCATATTTATTTCCTCATCAGCCATTTTTGCTGACAGCATTAATTTTGTTTATTAACCGGCACGGCGATCTCTTTTCAGGATTGTCTTTAAACGAGTGTATCGTATTCCCACCATATTGGCAACATACTCAATCCCCTGCCAAACTCAGAACCCTGATACACGAAACCATTAACCTTTTTTCAGCTCCAGCATGCCGGCAATCTCTTGGGCCATCCGTGCCACAAATCGCTCAAGATCGTTGCCCTTCAAAGGCCGGCCGGGTGCCGGCACCTTTGCAAGGTCTTCGGGGTGAAGGTAAATCGGAGTGTTGATCAAATCCTGTTTGGGAGAAATCTTATAGTCCGGGGGAAATTTCTGCTGGAAGTACATCTCCTGAAATCCGGCAAATTTAATCGCGTGGGCGGTGGAATCAAGCACGGCAATATCCCGACTATCGATGATTCCCCGATTTTTGGCCGCCAGCAGCCCGGCCAGGGACTCGCCCCCGTGGGTGCAGGCGATGTGTCCGTTGCGGTTGGCCGATATTTGCCAATCCATGATGTCCTGCTCGCTGACTTCAACAAAAAAAATCCTACGATCGCCGGCTAGCTCATTGTATCGCTTCACCAGATAAATCACCCGGGGCATGGAAACCGGGTTGCCGATCATGGCGGCCTGGGCCACACTGGATCTGACGGTAACCGGAACGAATTTGCGGCTGTCTTCATCCGGTTCCAGATAATACCGGTAGACCGGGTTGGCATGCTCGGATTGAACCCCCACAATCTTCGGCAGGGTGTCGATAATGCCGGTTTCATAAAATTTCAAAAAGCCGCTCATCACCGCCGTAATATTGCCGGCATTTCCAATGGGCAGCACCACCACGGTGCGGGAAACGTCATATTCCAGATCCTGTGCGATCTCATAGGAATAGGATTCCTGGCCCAGAATCCGCCAGGCATTTTTAGAGTTGAGCAGGGCCACGCTGTAATTTTCTGACAGGGCTTCAACAACTTTCATGCAATCATCAAAAACACCGGGAATTTCAAACACCTTTGCCCCGCTGCCCAGGGGCTGGGAAAGCTGCTGGGGGGTTACTTTTTTGTGGGGCAGCAATACGGCGGATTTCACCCCGGGCAGATAGGAAGCGTAAAGGGCCGCGGCGGCGGATGTGTCGCCCGTAGAAGCACAGATGGCCAGAACATCTGAAAGATAGCCCTTTTGCACCATAAAGTTGATGTAGCTCAAAGCGCTGGCCATGCCCCGGTCCTTGAAAGAAGCGCTGGGATTTTGCCCGTCATTTTTGAAATAAAATTGCAGGCCGACTTCGTCCTGCAGGGAAGCATTGGCTTCGATAATCGGTGTGTGCCCCTCCCCCAGATAAATCACGGCCTCCGTTGGAATTACCGGACCGATAAATTCGTGATAGCGGTAAATGCCCTTCAGGGCGTCAATGTTCAGCATTCTTCGATAATCAAATATTTGCTGCCAGCGCTCACCCGGGATTTCCTTTAACCGGTCAAAGTTTTGATCATAAATTAGCAAAATCTGGCCGCAATCCGGACAAACGTAGGCAAGCTTTTCAATGCCGAATTCCCCCAGACAACCGAGGCAACGATAAATCAGCCGTCCTTGGTGAGACGGCTGCAGATAGGGGCGGATCTCTTCAGGGAAGTTATCTGGTTTCATGGTGTAATCTTTTGTATCCCGGCCATATAAGGCTGTAACGCTTCAGGTATGGTCACGGAGCCATCGGCCTGTTGAAAATTTTCAAGAATGGCGGCAAAGGTTCGTCCCACGGCAAGCCCGGAACCGTTAAGGGTGTGAACCAGTACCGTTCCCCTTTTGCCCTTCGGCTTAAAACGGATATTGGCGCGCCGGGCTTGAAAATCTTCAAAGTTGCTGCAGGATGAAATTTCGCGATAAACTCCCTGGGCTGGCATCCAGACCTCTATGTCATAGGTCTTGGCCGCGGAAAATCCCAGGTCGCCGGTACACAACTCGATCACCCGGTAAGGAAGATCAAGTTTTTCTAAAATAGTTTCAGCATTTTTCAGCAAACTTTCCAGCTCATCGTAGGAAGATTCCGGCCGGCTGAACTTGACCAGTTCTACTTTGTTGAATTGATGTTGACGAATTAACCCGCGAGTATCTTTGCCGTAGGAGCCGGCCTCCGATCGAAAACATGGCGTATAAGCCGCATAGCGGATCGGCAGTTGGTCTTCGTCCAGAGTTTCGCCTTGGTGAATATTGGTAACCGGAACTTCAGCCGTCGGTATTAAAAAATACTCCCAGTTTGAAATCTTAAAGAGATCTTCTTCGAATTTGGGCAGCTGTCCGGTATGGGTCATGGATTCCCGGTTGACAATAAAAGGCGGCAATACCTCCAGATAGCCGTGTTCATCAGTATGGGTGTCGAGCATAAAATTAATCAATGCCCGTTCCATCCGTGCGCCGGCACCAAAATAAAGCGGGAACCGCGCGCCGGTAATCCGGGATGCACGATCCAGATCGAGTATTTTCAGGCGACTGCCGATCTCCCAATGCGGCTGAGGTTCAAATTCAAATTCAGGTACCGTGCCGACTGTTCTGACCTCCGGATTTTCGGTCTCGTCCTTTCCGATGGGAACCGTCGCGTGGGGGATGTTCGGCAATCCCAGCAGGAAATCATCAATCGCTTCCTGGCTTGCCGATAACTTCCGGTCCAGGTCTTTGATTTTCGATGATACCGCACGCATTTCAACCACAAATGCCTCGGCATCTTCACCGGCCTTTTTCATTTCAGCAATCCGGTCTGAAACCATATTGCGCTCATGCCGCAGCGATTCAATTTCCTGCAAAACGGCCCGCCGTTCATCATCCCATTTTTGAAAGGCATTCAAATCAACCTGATGTCCGCGTGCTTTCAACGCTTCTTGCACTATCGATAAATTCTGCCTTAAATACTTGATTTCGAGCATAAATTCCCTTATATTATAAGATTTGAAGCAGTTCGGTTTTTAACACGTTCTAAAATAAGCCGCAATTAGCACGGACATATCATTTAGTCAAGGGAGACCGCCTATGGAGGAAATTAGTGCCGCTAAAATTCAGATTAGAGCTGATATTGCCAATACGATATCCACGCTCTCCGAAAGCGAAATACATGAAAAAACCAGCGCTATCGGAAACAGGCTCTTTGAGTTTGCAAACTTTCTGGAATCAAAAATTGCACTGCTGTACGTCAACGGCAACTTAGAGGTTCAGACGAAGAGCATCATCCAAAAATCTTACAGCTATAACAAGATTGTGGTTTTGCCGGCCTTTGATCCCGCAAGCTTTAAAATGAAGCTAATGAAAGTGGATTCTTCTGAACAGGAATTAACCCCCGGCCCGCGAGGAGTTCTCGAACCCGATGCGAGTAAGTGCAAAGTAGTTCCCATGGATCGAATCGATATCGCCATCATACCGGGTTTGGCATTTGACGAAAAAGGTGGGCGAATCGGCTCGGGAACAGGATATTACGACAGGCTGATTCCCAGGCTCGCAATCACAACCCGCAAGGTCGCCCTGACCTTCGAAGAGCAACTTGTTCCCCAGGTACCGATGGAATCCCATGATAAGCATGTGGATATCATCATCACCGACAAACGCATCATCTACAAGATATAAAAACGAGTGTCCAGCCAGTGGCTGGTCTGGACACCCGTTTTTAAGGATTCAAGATCTTCTCCAGCTTCTGCAGGTTTTCTTCTTCACCAACTGCAATAACCGTATCCTCCGGCATTAAGGCCGCTTCAAAAGAGGGATTGAACAGCATGGTTCCGTCCGGCTTTTTAATGGCAATGATAATCAGATTAAAATCCTGCCGGATTCCCGAGTCCTTTAAAGGGATATTGGTCAGCCTGGAATTTTCACTGACGGGGATTTCCTCCATCTGTATATCTTTGCGTGTGTGGGCAAAGGCGAGATCCAGAAAATTTGTCACCGTCGGGCGGATGATCCGATGGGCCATACTGGCCGCCCCCATTTCGTAGGGCGATTCTACCGAGTTTGCGCCGGCTGCATGCAATTTGTTTTTGGCACCTTGCTGACTGGCCCGCGCAATAATATTAAGTTCCGGGGCCAGTTGCCTGGCCGATAGAACCAGGAAAACGTTATCTGTGTCTGTGGCCAACGCAGCTACCAGCCCCCTGGCGCGCTTGATGCCCGCCTTGAGCAGGTTGGCTTCATCCCCAGCATCACCGGTCACATATAAAACGCCGTCATCATCCATCGCCGGGGCCAAGTCTATATTTTTTTCAATCACCACCAGCTCATACGGTGTTCGTTGCAGATTGCGACAGAGAACCCGTCCGATTCGTCCATAGCCGCAGACAATATAGTGGTTTTTTAACCGATCGATATGTTTATCCAACCTTCGCCTCCCCATTATGATTCTCATTCGTCCTTCAACCATGAATTGAACCACGGCAGCCATCACATAGAAAGTAAATCCCACACCGATTAACACCAGAAAAATAGTGAATAAACGGCCGATGTCGCCGACCTGATTCACTTCGCGGTAGCCCACCGTTGAAATAGTGATGATGGTCATATACAGGGCATCTAAAAATCTCCAGTCTTCAATGATCATATAGCCGGCTGTGCCGGTAACAAGAATGAGTAGCGATAGGGCAATCGAAATAGCGAGATGTCTGGTCTTATTCATATGAGCGCCTGGATGTGACAATCGACATTATCATCGAGAATTATGTTACTAATTCATTAAAAAAATCAAGGACTTTTTAGAGCTGGCACCAGGCGGTAACTATTTGTATCACACCCCATATACTAACCGATCATTAGGTTTTCAGAAGAAAAATTTAGTCTTTTGCGAAACGCACATCTTGACCTAACCCGTATGGCTTGATAGAAAAACTAATTTGATGAGGCACAAGGAAACAGTGAATATCTCAGCGATGAAAAACCTAACTAAAAAGTATGCGCGCAAGAGAGAAGAAATGGTGCGCAGCCAGATTGAAGCCCGTGGTATCAGGGAATCCGAGGTTCTGTCCGCATTTCGCAAGGTTCCCCGGCATCTGTTTGTCAGCGAGGCCTTAAGGGAACAGGCCTACGGCGATTATCCCCTGCCGATCGGCGAGCAACAAACCATTTCCCAACCCTATATTGTCGCCGAGATGACCCAGGCCCTGGAACTCAGTAAAGAAGACCGGGTCCTTGAGATTGGTACCGGTTCAGGGTACCAGGCGGCCATCCTTGCCCAGATTGTATATCGCGTCTATACTGTAGAAAGGAAGCGCTCACTTTATATGCAAACCCGCAGCCTTTTCGACAAACTGAATTATCACAATATTGTAACCAGATATGCTGATGGCACCAAAGGATGGCAGGAGGAAAGTCCCTTCGATGCGATTGTGGTGACCGCCGGCGCTCCGGACGTTCCTGAAGTGCTGATCAATCAGCTGGTCGAAGGAGGCCGACTGGTGGTACCCGTCGGCAACCAGCATACCCAGGAGCTTATCAAGATCTGTCGGGAAAAAGGAAATATTCAGCAAACCAACCTTGGTGGATGCAGATTCGTCAAGCTCGTGGGAGAACATGGCTGGAAGGAGGGCTGAACGAGGCATTAGCTGCTTCTTTTGAAAATTGTGCTAATGATAAAATACCCTAATTCTACATTCATAATTCGACAATCGACATTTTCTACCTGACAAGGAATTAGTGGAAAATTAATGAAAAAATTTAGCGGTACGTGGAAAGACGCTTTTTTTGAAAGTCCGGGTCCGACATCTGTCCGAAAAGCAGTCGTGCTGTGCCTTAAGGGTGTTTGTATGGGTTCGGCTGATATTATTCCCGGGGTTTCGGGCGGTACTATTGCTCTTATTACCGGGATATACAAAAACCTGATCGGGGCCCTGAGATCATTTGATCTGGCGGTTGTGCAAAAAATAGTGGCCTTAGATTTTAAAGGCGCTATTGCCCAGATACATACCCGGTTTTTGTTGGTTCTTTTTTTGGGAATCCTCACCGCCATTTTAAGTCTGGCGCGTTTGATGAACTATCTTCTCCATTATCATTCGGTGCTCACCTGGAGTTTTTTTTTCGGCCTTATTGTAGCCTCAGTCTTGATAGTCGGCAAACAGGTGATCGGCTGGATTGGCAAGGCCGGTATTTGCTTTATCGCCGGAATAATTTCAGGCTCCATAATAGTCAACCTGATCCCCATCAACACTCCTGAAACGCTGTGGTTTATTTTTCTTTGCGGATTTGTGGCCATCTGCGCCATGATTCTGCCGGGAATCAGCGGTGCGTTCATTTTGTTGATTTTAGGAAAATATGAATTTATTACCGGCACGCTGAGAAACCCTTTTTTGATGCAAAATATCATCGTCATTATTGTATTCTGCCTCGGGTGCCTGATCGGGTTGGCAGCTTTTTCACGCGTTCTGAACTATCTCTTATCAAAGTATCAGAACCTGACCCTGGCCTTTCTGGCCGGGTTGATTACCGGTTCGTTGCAAAAAATATGGCCCTGGAAGGAAGTTATTGAAACCCAGATTATCCGAGGAAAGGAGCATGTGATATGGGGCCATGCCATCCTGCCGGCGACCTTTGACCGGGAATTTTTCACGGCCCTTTTTATGGCAATACTGGGTTTTGTGGCTGTTTGGGTTATTGAACGGACGTCACGGGAAAGGGGGTAAAGAGGTTTAGTTTACGAATGCTTGAGCTTTGGCTTTGCAATCCATATTTTTGGTGTCAGGTGTCATATTTCAGAAGACAGAGGACCAGAAGTCAGATTGACAATGCCGAAGGTCACCCTCTGTCCTCTGTTATCTGTCATCGGTCCTCGTTATGACTTCTCTGCATACTTCTCTCTGATACGCTTCTCCACAATAGGCGGCACCATTCCTTTAATACTGCCGCCAAACTGGGCCGCTTCCTTGATAATTGATGAACTTGTGTAAATCCATCGCATGCCGGTCATAAGGAAAACCGTTTGAATCTCTCGGTTAAGACGACGATTCATCAGCGCCATCTGGAACTCATACTCGAAATCGGACAACGCACGCAACCCGCGTAATATACCCTGGGCGTTGCATTGAGCAGCATAGTCCACCGTAAGGCCATCAAAAGTGCCGATTTCGACATGGGGAAATTTCTTCATGCTAACCTCCAACATCTGAATCCTTTCTTCGAGGGTGAAAAGAAATTTCTTGCCGGGATTGGTCAATATGGCAACGATAATCTTATCGAAGAGTTTCAGTCCTCTCTCAATAATATCCAAATGGCCGTTGGTGACGGGATCAAAGGAACCGGGATAAATGGCTAATTTTGGCATTTCAGTCAATCCTTTCTGTTGGCGGTGGTCAGCATTGAGCAATATGATGTATTCAAGACTTTATCGTACTCGATTGTTCTCACCTCCTTTTTCATAAACTCTATTTTTCGATTATGAGCAGGAGGACGACGATTTGGTTTTAAATCCCAGCAGGCAACTCGTAACCCGCAACCCGAAAGCCCGCCACTCATAACACATAATTTAAAAATGCAACAAGGGTTTTTCCATATTGGCGCTGGTCGACAATTTTAAAGGGCAATTGATCGGGGAAGACAGGATCCAGGTGTGAATGCTCGACGATGATATGGGCGTTGTTTGCCAGGCATTGACTGGTGTGCAGATGGCCTAATGTGGGTGTAATCAGATTTTCATTATAAGGCGGATCCATAAAAACAAGGTCAATGACAAGGGCTGACGAATGCAGACAGTTTAAGTTCCTGGAAAGGTCCCATTGAATAACTTTTGTTGGGCTTTCAAGGGGAAGGCTTGCTAGATTTCCGCGCAGGACTGAGATAGACTGATTGCTGATATCGATAAAAACGGCTGATTGGGCGCCACGGCTTAAGGCCTCTATGCCCAATGCTCCGGTACCGGCAAACAGATCCAGCACCGTAGCTCCGGGGACCTGGAAGGCAATAATATTAAAAATCGCCTCCCGTGTTCGATCGGCTGTGGGTCTGGTTTTGGTACCCCTGACCGATCGAAGCTTATGACCTTTAAGTTTCCCGCCGATGATTCTCAATTTTATTTCCTCAGCGGTCCGCTATGCTACCCGATTTGCGCCCTTAAGATTACTTGTGCCCAAGGCAGGTCCATTTGCCAGAAGTGGTTCGTGATATCGGGAAGCTATTTGAAGTTTTTGATCTTTTTATGCAAATAACTGCGCCCAACACCAATAGTCTCAGCCGTTTTGGTAACATTGTTCTGGTGCTGGGCAAGCTTTAAATTGATAAACTCTTTTTCAAATGCCTGTTTGGCTTCCTTCAGATCATCCCCTTCAAATAAGTGGGTCCCTGCCAACTCCGGCTCCTGGCAGGCATCCAGATTATAAGCATCCGGTATATCTTTGACATCAATAGCATCGGTATCCACCATTATCGCCAGACGCTCTACCAGATTCTTTAGTTCCCTGACATTTCCCGGCCAGGCATATTTGCTCAGAAGGTCAAGCGCTGCCGGAGTTATTTTTTTTCTTTTGCTGCGGTTTAGAACCGCGAATTCCGCTAAGAAAGTATCCACAAGGGCGGAAATATCGCTGGCCCGTAGCCTTAATGGTGGCACTTCAATGGGAAAAACGTTCAGTCGGTAGAAAAGATCCTCTCTAAACCGGCCCTTTTCTATCTCTTCCTCAAGATTTTTATTGCTGGCAGCAATAACCCTGACATCAACACTAATCGTCCGACTACCGCCGACGCGTTGGATTTTCTGTTCCTGAAGCACTCTTAAAATTTTAGCCTGGGTCTTAAGACTCATATCCCCGATTTCATCTAGAAATATTGTCCCTCCGCTTGCCAGTTCAAATTTCCCAATTTTTTTTGTGGTTGTCTCTGAAAATACTCCCTTCTCATGACCGAATAATTCGCTTTCAATCAAATCTTCCGGAATGGCCGCACAGCTTACATCAATCAATGGCTGGTCGGCACGCGGGCTTAAATGATGAATGGTCCGGGCAACGAGTTCTTTACCGGTGCCGTTTTCACCAATGATTAATATCCAGGTATCCGTTGGCGCAGCTTTGGCTATATTCCTCTTCAATTCTCTTGTTTTGGGGCTGTCTCCATTGATGGAGTTTTTTTCCAGCGACTTCTTGCGCAGATATTTATTCTCTTCTTCAAGACGCCTGAAATTAAGTGCATTGTTAATTGCCACAATTACCTTATCGATGGACAACGGCTTTTCAATCAGATCATATGCACCGAGCTTGGTTGCATTCACGGCAGTTTCAATAGTTCCATGACCGGTTATAATAATCACCTGAATCGTCGGGTTTCCTTTTTTGATTTCTTTTAAGGTTTCGATGCCGTCGATTCCCGGCATCCAGATGTCCAGCAAAACAAGATCAGGGGATTCAGCATCAATGATTTTCAGGGCTTCGTAACCATTTGCCGCCGTGGTTACCTCAAAGCCTTCATCCGCAAGCAGGCCGCTCAGGGTTTGCAGTATGGACGGTTCATCATCAACAATTAATATAGAGGGAAACATATAAGTCCCTTTCCTATTTTTCAGGTTTAATAGTTATTGTGGAAGGCACAAACCACTCCTATAACTTCCTCCAGTCCGTAGTCCATCGCTCGTTGTCCGTTGGTCACTATAAAAAAACAGGCATAGACAATATTTCCGCACTGCTGTGTGGGAACCGTTCAGATGAATATAATATGGAAATTATAAATATTTTTCAAGACTAAGTATTCACCACGGACCACGGACCTCGGACAACTGACAAGCCTATACCGGCAACTCAATGACAAATTTGGCACCATGGGGAATGTTATCCTGAACGCTGATAACGCCGTTATGATCGGCAATAATCGTACTGACGATGGTGAGACCCAGGCCCATTCCGGTCTTTTTGGTCGAAAAATTTGGCTCAAACAAACGGGTTTTATCCTCGTTGGAAATACCCGGGCCATTATCGGCCACCTCAATACGAATGCGCTTTAAAATGGGATCATGGGTAACTGCAAATGAAATGACGCCGTCTCCTTTAATCGCCCCTATGGCATTGTCAATCAGGTTGATCAGGGCCTGTTTGATCTGCTGGCGGTCCAGATTCAGCGGCGGGATGTCACCGGTATTTGGAACTTTAAATTTAATATTGGGATGCCCCTCGCGGTATAACGCGATGGTTTCTTCGATCGTCAGGACTAATTTGCAGGGCTTGGGATTTGCGCTTGGAAAACGGGCGAATGATGAAAATTCATTCACCAGATTTCGAATTAAATCCACATGATCAATAATGGTCTGGGTGCATTCTTCAAACACCGCTTCACCAAGCTGTTTGGAATATTTACGCTTCAGGCGCTGAGCAGAAAGGGATATCGGCGTGAGTGGATTTTTTACCTCATGGGCAATCCGACGCGCAACTTCCCGCCAGGCAGCCATTCGTTGGCCCTTCTCCAGTTCAGTTAAGTCATCGAAAACCATGACGATTCCCATATGCTGCCCGGTATCGTCTCTCAGGGCACTCACCGTAATTAAAAAACTGCGGGGTCTCCCCTCGATGATAAGTTTTAGCGGCACCTCGATCGCTGCCTCCCGCGACAGAGACAAATTCCCCATTATTTCATCGGCCAGATCTTTATTCTGGACAGTCAATATGCTATCGAAGCTTTTGTTCAAGACCTCCTCAGATTTGACTGCAAGCATTTTTTCAGCCGATTTGTTAAAGGTGGAAACCATCCCGTTGGCATCCAGAGTGACCA
This sequence comes from Desulfobacterales bacterium, assembly GCA_049669725.1. GTDB lineage: Bacteria > Desulfobacterota > Desulfobacteria > Desulfobacterales > JAFDCJ01 > JAFDCJ01. The sequence continues at coordinate 4,916 of JBATKU010000703.1, read as the reverse complement.
CGCCGGCAGAGACGCTTTTGAGAACAAATTCCATATAGTGGCGTTTTTCTTCAATTTCGATGTTTTGATCCCTGAGTTTGCGTGCAGACAGTTCCAATTGCTCTCTGCTGGATCTTAGGTCCCTGGTCATTTTATTAAATGAGTCCACCAGACTTCCTATTTCATCATCGGCAACCGTACCTATGGTAAAACTGAGTTCGCCTTCTGCAACCCGGCGGGTACCTTCGGCCAGATCCTTGATGGGTATGCTGATGGTTTTGGCCAGGTAAAATCCAAACCAGATGGCACAGAACAATACCAATAGCGCCACGATCGAAAGCGAAATAAAATAGGTGGCCTGGATGGGTTTTTTATACAGCTTAATTTGCTGGTATTCCTCATAACCGTCTGAGATGGATTCCAGATTCTGATACAAGTCCGGAGGGATCAGAATGCTTACCACCACAAATCCCAGCACTTCCGCTGTCTTCACGTCAAAAGGAATCGGACCGATCGTTTTAATCAATTCGCCATAGGGGATTTCCTGGGTGATGGAGCGGACACCGTTTCCCGATGGCTGCTTCTGCAGGTTCTCGGCTGAAACGAAGCCAACATCGTCGGTTCCCAGTTCCGGAGCCAGAGAATGTGCAAGGCGCTGGGTGTTGGCGCCATAAACTTCCACCCCGTCAAGATTAAATTCCCGCTGGACCACCTCGACGTACTGGGACAGGGCTTTTTCATTTTTGGGGTTCAACAGACTTTTTGTTTTTATTTGGTATGAAATTCTTTCTAGAAAGAATTTATTATTATCTTCAACCCGGTCATAGACCCGGCCACCGACCCGCAGGGAGTTTTCGAGGGCCTGCTCGACGGGAACATTAAACCAGAATTCAATGCTGGCTGTAATAAAGTTGATCGAAAAGAAGAATAATACCACCGTGGGAACAATTGTGAGCACGATGAACGCCACCACAAGTCTGGTTCGAAGCTTGGCACCCATTACCTTGCGTCGACGGTCATAGAGCAGTTTGACAAGATTCCTGAAAACCAGAAATATTAACAAAATAAGAAGTAACAGGTTGATATTGATTAGAATAAACATCAGAATGGTGTTCGAGACAGGAATGTCGGCACCAAAACGAATGGTTTTGGTCTCGACAAACGTCAGCAGGGCAACCACCAAAATGATAACAATGATGAGAATGCCTTCACGCCTCCGGCGTTTGCTGTCGGCATCTTTAACCGATCTTTTATTTCTTTTAAATATAGAGTTGATCTTCATCTTTGCGGGAGGGGCAGCGCTTCGTATTATAAACTTATTCAAAAATAGCAGATCACGGTCATTGGCAAGGTAAGCCTGCCAGCTTTCGACTGCTAATTTGCACTGTTGCCATAACTATTAATAAATAAAATCAATCGTGTACCAATCCGTTTCAATATCCCAAAAAGATACAAAAAACAGGACATAATGCAGATAATAAGGAAGGGTTTGCTTGCTTACCTCAGCCTTGGTTCTGAGTTGATATTGCTGTCCCTTTTCCAGTTGACCCAGCGGTATGATTTTGAGGCTATTGACTTCAGTCATCCATTTTTGTGCTTCACCAAATGATTTGGTTTCCTCAGGCTCATTGTTTTTCCACGAACGTCGGACAATGAATTCTTTCTTTAGATTGTCGTATTTTATGGTATGGGTGATGGTAATGTTGGCAATATCTCTGTCGAACCACATATTACGAACACTGTTCAGTTGGGCTAAAAATGAAAAAGTTGCCGGCATGCCGCTTAATATCGCCTTTTTCAGCTTTTCACTGAAGGCACCTTCCAGATTCAGGTATAAGAGCAGGTCGTCACGGGTATTGGACACAGTAATATTGGTCAGCGACGCCTCCTGAGCAAATGCAGCCCCATGGCCCACCAGAAACATCACGGTCACAAGTGCACATATTATCTGCTTCCTGAACAAAAATGCCATATAAGTACGCTATACCGTAAACTGTGTTTCAATCCCCGATTCTTTTGTAAACCGCACACCAGCCTGCAATTCATAGCAAAAATAACAAGCGCCACTGTAGCTCACCAGCGGCACTTAGAGGTATTTTATATATATTTCGAAAACTTATGCCAAATTAAATGGTGGTTGCATACAGGCAAGTACCCAAGTGACCATTTCTCCGATTTCGGCCGGCAATTTTGCACCATGCTCTCCGTACCGGCAATGGGCATCATACAATCATGGATATATATTAATATAGTAATCCAACCTAAATAGCAAGTGATTTTGCTGTCTTGGAAGGTACGGCGGCGGGCTCTTGAAAGGTTTGGGTGTGCCAGGATGCCTTGTCATTGAAGAATCTTTCAAGGAAAGCATGATTGAATGCGTGGCCCGATTTTCGGGTGACGATATGACCTAAAATTGGCATGCCGAGCAGGGAGAAATCACCAATGCAGTCCAACAATTTGTGGCGAACAAACTCGTCCTGGTATCGCAGCCCCTCATCGTTTAATACATTATTGTCGTCGATGACCACCGCGTTATCCAGTGAGCCGCCCCGGGCGAGTCCGTAGCGTTTCATGTACTCAACCTCATGCAGAAAACCAAATGTCCGGGCGCTGGAAATTTCACGTTCGAATACATGATCAACAACTTCTATGGTGCAGGATTGGCTGCGGATGAGGGGATTCTCAAAATCTATATGGCAGGTAATTTTGAAAGTGTCGTCCGGATAGGCACCAACGAATTTACCATCCTGTTCCAGCTCAATGGGTTCTTTGAGTATAAAAAAATGCCTGGGGGCTTCAAGTTCGCGGATACCCGCTTCCAGAATCATCCGGGTGAATGGCCCGGCACTGCCGTCCATAACCGGTACTTCGTAAGAATCAAGCTCGACTATAGCGTTATCAATCGATAACCCGGCCAGGCATGCCATCAAATGCTCGATGGTGGACACAATAACACCATTTGAACCGATCACCGTGGCCAGACTGGTATCCACCACACAATTGAAACGGGCCGGGATTGAGGGGTTGTCAGGCAGGTCTTTTCTAACAAATATAATTCCGTGATTGACGGAAGCCGGCTTCAGCGTCAATTGAACGGTCTTGCCGGAATGAAGTCCGATACCGGAACAGCTGACTGCTTTGTTGAGGGTCCTTTGATGGATGGGTGTGATCATATATTGATATATTCAACGACGGCCTTAATCAACCAAAAAGTCGATAAAGTCGAATTTACTTAAATATTGGAAATAATAACCAGTTTGGCCATAAAGTCAACAAAAAGATTGTTCTGCCAGCACTGATTTGTTATAGCTTTTCCGGTTCAGATTCCCTGTCCGCTGATTTCATTAAATTTTGGGTTGCCCCAATAGATAAATTTTAGAAAAATATTCGTGAGTCCAGACAATAAGGGGGAGATTTGCTCGCCAAAGTTTTCAGCAGCGCGGTACTTGGTATTGACGCTTATCGGGTGGAAGTCGAAATTGACATTACCTCGGGGTTACCGACCTACACCACCGTCGGGCTGCCCGAGGCTTCCGTCAAGGAAAGCAAGGAACGCGTAAAATCGGCCATCGGCAACTCGGGGTATCGCTTCCCGGACGACCGCATCACCGTGAATCTGGCCCCGGCTGACATTAAAAAAGAAGGCACCGGTTTTGACCTGCCGATTGCCTTGGGCATCCTGGCGGCCACCGGCATCATCCCCCAGGAAATTATCTCCAACTATCTCATCCTCGGTGAACTCTCATTGGACGGCCGCGTCAAACCGGTCAGGGGGTCTTTGCCCATGGCCCTGGCCGCCAAAAAGGCCGGTTACAAGGCCATTATGGTTCCCTTGGACAACAGCCGCGAAGCGTCGGTGGTCACCGATATTGATGTGCTGCCGGTCAAAACCCTGTCCCAGGTGGTGGCCTTTTTAACCGGATTTTCCCGGATAGAACCGGCCAAAACTGTTATCAGCGACATCTTTGAAAAGAACGGCCGTTTCGCGGTGGACTTTTCCGAGGTCATGGGCCAGGAGCATGTCAAACGCGCACTGGAAATTGCAGCCGCCGGCGGTCACAACCTGCTGATGATCGGCCCGCCCGGCTCTGGCAAAACCATGCTGGCCAAACGCCTGCCGACCATCCTGCCGCCTTTTACGTTTAAAGAGGCGATTGAAACTACCAAGATATTCAGTGTGGTGGGGTTGCTGGAAAAAGACCAGGCCCTGATCACCCGGCGCCCGTTTCGCTCTCCCCATCACACCATCTCCGATGCCGGACTCATCGGCGGCGGGCACATACCGCGTCCCGGCGAGGTGAGCCTGGCGCACCACGGGGTTCTATTCCTGGACGAGCTTCCCGAGTTTAAAAAACATGTCCTGGAAGTCCTGCGCCAGCCCCTGGAAGATTTAAAGGTCACAATTTCCCGCGCCTCAACAACGCTTACCTACCCGGCAAGCTTTATGCTGGTGGCGGCTATGAATCCCTGCCCCTGCGGCTACTTCTCGGATCCCAAGCATGCCTGTCGCTGCACCTACCAGCAAATTCACCGCTATCGATCCAAAATATCGGGGCCGCTGTTAGACCGCATCGACCTTCATGTGGAAGTGCCGGCCGTGCCCTACAAAGACCTGATGGCCGAGTCGACTGCCGAGCCGTCGGCCGACATCGGCAAGCGGGTGGCTGCCGCCCGCCAGATCCAGTCCGGACGCTTGGCACGGGCCAAAATTTACTGCAACGCCCAGATGAGCAGCCGCCACATCAAAACCCACTGCAAGATCGATGACGCTTCGCGCCGCATCCTGGAGTCGGCTATCGACAAACTGGGCCTGTCTGCCAGGGCCTTTAACCGGGTACTGAAGATCGCCCGCACCATTGCCGATCTGGAAGCCGAAGAAACGATTCAGGTGGATCACATCTCGGAAGCCATTCAATACCGCAATCTGGATCGGGGCA
>JBATKU010000702.1:0-1761 GCA_049669725.1 Desulfobacterales bacterium | reverse complement strand
GGCGGACAAGGCTTGGGACGTCTATTGTCGGTACACCCTTTGCCTGGACATGGCTGCTTTGGTTAAAATATCCACGTGGATGTCTATATAATCAAAAACCCGGGCTTTCTCTTTGCCGGGTGCCGGGCGCAGGACCCGGCCCAGATACTGCAGTACCCGTCCGCTGAAGCTAACGGGGGTGGCCAGAAATAGCGTTGATAGATTCTTGCAGTCAAAACCCTCACCGATGAGTTGACCGGTGGCAATAACGACTTTGGCTTTTTTTTGATTTAATCGTTCGACGACTTTATGCCGCTCACCTTGACTCAAATCACCGGTCAGCAACTCGGCATCCAGTTTAAATCTGTATTTTAACAGCGCCTGAAGGTTTTCGCAGTGGGCTTTGCGGTCCGACAAAACCAGACAGATTCCGTTACTTTTTGAGGTTTCTAGGGCGACATCCGATGCGATCAGGACATTTCTATCCGTATCGGCGGTCAATTCCGACAGCATCTTGCTGTATTCGTTTACCGGATCGTAAAAGGGCTTAAAGTTAGTTTCACGGGGGATAACTTCCGCCGTAAGGACATTCCCGGTTTCCACCAAATGGGCTTTATCCACTTCGTGATGAACATCACCCAGGTGCCAGAATATCAGTTGGGACAGTTTGTCCCGCCGCCAGGGAGTTGCCGACAATCCCAGCATATATCTGGCATTAAACTCGGTCACGGCCTCCGTAAACGTTCGGCTGGGGCAGCGGTGACATTCATCGACAATCAGAAAGCCGATCTGGCCGGCAATCTCCTCAGCGCATTTGTACAGGGATTGCACCAGGGCAACGGTTATTTTTTCGCCCACCAGCTTTTTCCCACCGCCGATTAATCCGACTTCTTCGGATGGAATCCCGAGAAATGCTTCGATGCGCTCAATCCATTGGGAGGCCAATTCTTTGGTGTGAACAACAATTAAGGCCGGTTGCCTGCGTCGGGCGACCATATACAGAGCCATAATCGTTTTACCGGATCCGGTGGCCGAGTTCAGCGTACCGAAATCTCTGGCGAGCATCTCGTCCACCGCTTTTTGCTGAAAGGGCCGCAACTTCCCTTTAAAGGAAAAATTCCTGGGTGCAAGATTTGAGCGTTGGTCGTCAATTTCATAATTGATGCTATGTCGCCGGCACAGCAACACCAGCTGACGCATAAACCCGCGTGGGATCCATAAACCTGAGGTGCCGACCTTATCATAGAACCGTAATGATTTCGGTGTCCCGCGGTTCCAGCGTCCCATGCGCTCATTTTCCAGCCATTTGGGATTTAAAAATTCAAGCTTTTCGGTGAGAATTTCCATGAGTTCAGCGGGAACATGGGTTAACTGGAGATTGTGGGCAATCGTAATGGTGAGAGGCGCCATTTGTACCTAAGAATCTATTGGGGTTAAATTAACTATACGTCTCGGAATTTCTATCACCCCGTCGGCGTGAAAAATACAGGGTATTTTTTGAGGTCTGAGTTTTTGCCTCAATCATGGAATAATAAAATAGTGAAATGATGGAATAGTGGGTTTTCAAGGGATATCATCCATTTTAAACTTTATCGTTCCGCCTCGGCGGACCATTTACCCCATATTGCAGTATCCTCTCCGAGCCCGCTTCCGGCCCGCAGATAACAGGCCGGAGGGTAAGCTCTACCCCCCCGGGGCATAGTCCCTGCGGGACGGAGTCGAGCCGGAGGTCAAGACCCATTTTTCCAATATTCCAGCATTCCATCATTCCAATTGGGGCGA
>JBATKU010000701.1:0-1869 GCA_049669725.1 Desulfobacterales bacterium | reverse complement strand
CTTGAAATGGATTGTCAGTTCAGTAGGGTTGGTGTGTATAGTGTTGATTATGATGGGATCGACTAAACGGTTGGAGAATACGCAAGACAAACGATATGGGAGCCAGCTCAAATATCAGGATTACATTCGTACAGTGCCGGTCCTTTTCCCCTTCATTCCAGTTTATAGTTTGAAGAAAATTCGGGTATTTTTAGAGTGAGTGGCGGTTTAAGCCTAACATTCAGTGTTAGATTCTAAGATAGAATGCTGTGAAATGCCTAATTTTGAGTTGAGGCATAGCTCGTTCCAAAGAATATTCCAACCACGGACAAATGTTATGAATTACAAGCTTCAAAACACGACGTTCTTATGCATTTTTGTGGCAGCTTCAATCATTTCAATGGGACCGAGAGCTATGGCAATAGAGGAACCTTCCTATAGCGTGATGGCAACTGAAGGCAACTTCGAATTACGCAAATATTCATCGTATATTGTGGCAGAGACCTACGTGGAAGGTGATTTCGGAGCGGTCGGAAGTGACGGCTTTAGACGTTTGGCGGATTACATTGGCGGAAAAAACAAAAAAAATGAATCTATTTCAATGACTGCACCCGTCAGCCAGAAGCCGGCATCCGAAAAAATTGCCATGACTGCCCCAGTCAGCCAAGCACGGAAAAATGGTCGGTGGCGAATTGCGTTCATGATGCCATCTGCTTATACGATGGAGACGCTGCCAACTCCTTATGACAACCGGATTGCGTTGAGGGAGGAGAAAGAGAAAACTGTCGCGGTTATTCGTTATTCGGGGACTTGGGGAAAAAAACGATATGAGAACCATGCAACCAAACTCATGGACTGGATATCCACAAAGGGCTGGAAAATTGTCGGTGCTCCGGTATGGGCGCGATACAATCCACCCTTTATGCCATGGTTTATGAGAAGAAACGAAATTTTGATTCCAGTGCAAAGCCAATGAATCGTCTACGTCTCTTATCTGCCATCATGAATGTCGATATCCGCAGGCTTCGATAGGGAGTCAAGAAATGAAAACCATCCAACGGGCCATTATCATGTGCGTCTGCATTTTTCTTTTCGGCTGCATGATCTCCAAAACTTCTAATCTGGCGGTTAAGGTCACTGCCGGCAAAAACCGCCTTGCGCCGTGTCCCAAATCCCCGAATTGCGTTTCGTCCAAAGGCCCAATGGATGAGCACCACATTCAACCGCTTCATTACACGGGGAATAAGGAAGCCGCGTATCAAAAGCTGGTCACTTTGATTTCATCACACCAGCGGGCCCGGATTGTGGCTAAGGAGGCCAACTACCTGAAAGCGGACTTTAGATCTGCAATTCTAGAATTCGTGGAAGATGTGAAATTTTTATTCTCCGCAGATCAACCGGTGATCGATGTCCGTTCGGCATCGCGTGTGGGGTATTATGATTTCGGCATGAACCGCAGACGCATTGAGGATATCCGAAAAAGATGGAATGAGGAGCTGATGCATTAGGCTGACATGCCGGACGGCAATTCTGGTCAAAGGAAATGCAATCTAATTCATGTCCATCTGAGACACATTTATGGGCGTGTCTCTTTTTATTTCAGAACAAACCTGCACGTAACCCAAATTGCAGATACCTGCAATAACGTCCTAATATCAAGCATCTGAAATTTCTGAGATATCGTAATACCATATCACGAGTCCATCAATTTGATAAAATTGAATGGTAGATAGGTTATGAGTATCACATTGGCTTGGAATCATTAGATATATGGATTTGTTGCAAGGTATCACAGTTTTATAAGAATTATATTTCGATTTGCCTCAACTCCTTTCGAGTCACTCGAGACCAGCCAGCCCCGCTTTTCGCAGTCCCTCGACAATCCTATCG
>JBATKU010000700.1:0-1547 GCA_049669725.1 Desulfobacterales bacterium | reverse complement strand
GGGTTCAAGGGGTCGGAGGTTCAAATCCTCTCGCCCCGACCAATTTTAAATTATAATATCCACTTATCCGTTCAGGTCTTCATACAGAATTTGCCGGAATATGCAGATATACCCACTGAGTCTGATTTCTAAAAAAGCTCCATCTGGGCCGAATTTTTAACAGTTACGGCATGACGCAAATTTTGGCTGATAACATCAAGTTTTTTCTCCTTAAGCTCGTCAGACCAATTTTTACAAAATTCCGACTGGGGCTTGTCTGAATAGTTGACTTCAAACTTACCCCCCTCCGGCTGCGTAATATCCAGCGGGTCATTTAATATCAATTCTTTTTCTTGTGCGGTTATTACAGGAAAGCCGTAATGCTTATTTTCATATTTGAACCCACCCTTGGTTTTTAACCGATGAACGACAAACTCCATATGTTTGGCAAGTCTTTTCCGAATTAACCGCTTTGACGAATCAACGATAACATTTTTAATACGATCAATAACATTTTCCAGAGCCGGGTCTATTTCATAACCGATGCTGTTTCTCGCTGAGGCAATGGCGGCGGCGGTCGTTGTTCCTGTTCCCAAAAAAGGATCAAGCACAGTATCGCCTTTGGCCGAATACATATTGATGAGTCGATATACTAACTCAAAAGGATAAGCGGCACTCCTTCGGCGAGAGTCTTTATCCTTTAGGGCTTGTGGCGTCCCCTTAACATCAAACCATACATCCGAAAACCAGCTATTGCGTTCCTCCCAAAATATAGCGCTTTCACGCCTAATCTTTTTATCTTTTTCCTTCTTGAACACCCGCTTTGGACCTTTCCTTAAAATCAAAATATGTTCATGTTCCAATGTTACATATGCCCCGGCAGGGAGCATGCCCGATCCCATAAACTTGTTAGGCGAATTGGTCTGTTTCCGCCATAGGATACAGGGAAGTGCCGAGAAGCCGAGATCCAGCGCCCTTTTCAAAACTCTCATGTGGTTCGGATACAGTACGAAATTGCCGTTGATGGTTCTGGTCGCATCGCCAATGTTGATGCAGGCAAAACCACCGACTTTTAATACCCGGTAAACCTCTTTCCATACCGGGTCCAACACTTGGTGCATCAGTTCAAAGGCAATTGCCCCATCTCTTTTTCCCAATGCCTTGTTAACAAATGAGCTTTGCTGGGCGAACATTTCATCCCACATTTCAATCATCGGGTAGGGCGGGGAGGTTACCATGAAATCAACGCTCTCAGATGACACCGCTTCCATGTTTATGCTGTTACCAATTAAAATCTTATGATTTGTTTTCATATTGTCGCTCTATTTATGATGACGTTTGTTTTAGTTTTACAACTATTGCGTATTTATTATTCAAAATCAATCGATTTAGTTATTGACTGAAAGGCATACAGTAGATCTCATAATCCTCCAACTCGACAGAATTCTTGACACTTCATTATTAATGATGTATTTAATTGAATTAACTCAGATTTCGGAGGCTTCAAATCAACTCAAAGAAGGTCCCCTTTTTTACATGTGGGAAAGCGTTGAAAGGGTGGATAGATC
>JBATKU010000699.1:0-3086 GCA_049669725.1 Desulfobacterales bacterium | reverse complement strand
GAAGAAATCCAACCCCTCCAAATTCCAGCATCATAGAATTGTGCCTGGAGTAAGATTAAAAATAGTTGCAGATCGTATTATTTTACTTGACAATATAATCCGATCGCATTACTCTGCCAGAAAATGTGTGCGGATTATATTTTCATTCAGGATTGAAATGTGTGAGCATTTTTTCAAGAGTGGGAAAATAGCGCTAAAGGAAAGAAAAGATGAGGGATGTCTTTGTCATAGGAATAGGGCACACAGTGTTTGGTAAATTCCTTGAGAAAAATATCAAGTCTCTGACAGAGGAGGCCGTAACCCTTGCACTGGGGGATGCGCAAATTGAAAAGGGTGATTTGGGATCTGCCTTTTTCGGCAATGCCATGCAGGGCCTTGTGACAGGCCAGGAAATGGTGCGGGGACAGGTTGCCCTCAGGCATGCAGGTATCGACGGCATACCGATCATAAACTGTGAAAACGCTTGCGCAACCGGAGCCACAGCATTTCATCTTGCGTGGCAATCCATATCCGGGGGTCATGTTGATGTGGCACTGGCTGTGGGTGCTGAAAAGCTTTACATGGAAGATACCGCCAAGATGTTCAGGAATTATGATGTCGGGATGGACATGGAAATCCTGGAAAAAGATCGTGCTCGATGGGCTGAAGAGGCAAAAAAAATTGGAAAAGAGAACTATGGCGCAGGCAAGCCAAGAAGCTTTGCCATGGACATGTATGCGAGCATATGTCGTGCCCATATGGATACCTTTGGGACGACTCAAAATGATTTAGCCTTTATCGCAGCAAAGAACCATAACAACAGTGAACACAATCCCTACGCCCAGTACCGTAAACCCATGACAGTTGAAGAGATCCTGGCCGGAAGACCTGTTGTTTATCCCTTGACTGCGCCCATGTGTGCACCCGTTGGAGACGGTGCAGCGGCAGCAGTCCTGTGCTCAGGGGAATTTATGAACCGGATTCCAGAATCCAGGCCGGTGAGGATCCGGGCATCGATCCTTGGCTCCGGGACCGACAGGCCACAGGGCTTTGGCCCGGACCATATCGCCGCCAGATTGAGCAAGCTGGCATACGACATGGCCGATTTGGGCCCGGAAGATATTGATGTCATCGAACTCCATGATGCCAGTGCAATGGGAGAAATCATACAGTTCGAAGGCCTCGGGTTCTGTCCCTGGGGTGAGGCTGCGGCTGTATCCAAGACTGGTGCCACTGCCCTTGGGGGAAGAATTCCTGTGAATCCCAGCGGAGGCCTGGTTTCAAAAGGACATCCACTTGGAGCAACCGGGATCGGCCAGATCTTTGAAATCGTGCAGCAACTGCGAGAAGAGGCCGGGAAGAGACAGGTCAGGGGCGCCCGAATCGGAATGACAGAGAACGGGGGCGGATTTGTAGGGGTGGAGGAGGCCTCCATGGCCATCCATATCTTTGAAAAAAAGTGATCAATCCTTCACAATTGAATAATCACAAGGAGGTGGCAAACCATGAAGCTGATGAGAAGACTAGGGTTATTGATTTTGGTTTTAGGTATTGCCGGCTTGGTTCTCGGTATAGTGGTAATGAGGGAGCCGGCGACGGGATTATCACGTATAGGTTTTGCCATTCTTCTTTCAGGTCTTGGGGTGGGGCTGGTCGGATTTCTCCTCTTTGGGGTGTTAAGTGCGCTGGTCAAAATGGTGACCCCGCCTAAAGATGCAATTGCCAAAGGCGGCCTTACCTACCGACTGGAGTTTGATCCCAAACTGGATTTTGAAGCAACACCCATCTGGGTCCAGGACCAAAGTCACTGTGTTCCGCCCTGGACCCCCCTTGCTGCCTGGTTGTGGGCACGCACCTGCTACCATGGCGGTACAGCCGTGATGGAAGAAATGAATCTGCCCTATAATCCTGCCATGTGGATGAGATTGCTCAACGGAGGGGTCTATTACGGATTTTCCATTGTGGAGGATGAAGAAGAGGCCAGGAAAAGAGAAAAGAAATTTATGGCATGGGTAACCCCTTACATCGAGGACTACGAAAGCAACTGGGAGGGTGTACCGGAAAGAGAGTTGATGACCATTTGGGATCGGTTTAAGAAATTTGATGTGGAAAATGCATCAAATTATGATTTATGGCTGCATATTGAAGACTGTTTTAACTCATTTTATCGGATGTGGTACTACCATATAAAGTGGATATACATCAGTTGGTGCCCCTATATTTTGCTGGAAAGTGTGTGTAAGCAGTTTGCAGGGATCGATGATTCTGATCCGACCTTTCTCAAACTGGTTACAGGCTTCGATAATAAAGCCTTTCAGGTGGATAAGAGAATGTGGCAGCTGGGAAGAAGGGCAGTCGAACTCGGACTTCGAGAGACTTTTTTACAAGGCCAACCCCAAGAGATCATGGCCCAGTTGGAAAATTCCGATTCCGGAAAAAAATGGCTCGATGAATTTCGTGGGTTTCTTGATGAGGATGGGTGGCGATCTCAGCGGAAGAATGATTTTACCGGGCCGACCTGGATTGAGAATCCTGCTCCGGCCATACAGATTATAATTCTTTACCTCAAAAAGGGTGAAGAATTCAATCTTGATAAGCAGAGGGAGAAAGCAGCTGCGGAAAGAGAAGTAGCTGAAAAAGAGGTTACGGAGAAGGTCCCGGATGAAATGAAGGGATACTTTACCAAGCTTTTAAGACTTGCCCAACAGGCCGGGGTCCACTCTGAAAGTCATATCTACTATTGCGAAGACTATGCCTACTCATTGACCAGAAGGGCGCTCATGGAACTAGGGAAACGCTACAGCAGGGCCGGAACCTTTGATTCACCGGATGATATTTTTTTCTTTCTTCCAGAGGAAATGCACAAGGTGATCTATGAGCCCCAGAACTACAACTTGAAACCCATGGTGGCTGAAAGAAGGAAGCAGCATGAACGCTGGCACAAAAAACCCAATCCGCCATTTCTGCTTAAAGACGGATACACACCGGATCAGGTGATGCCTCACCTGGCACGGCTGGCCAACCCCGTATTTTGGAAAGCAGTGCTGGGGGGTAAGAGGAAGGCCGGCCCTGAGATCAAGGCCGACCTGTACGGGCAAGTGGGGTCT
>JBATKU010000698.1:0-8487 GCA_049669725.1 Desulfobacterales bacterium | reverse complement strand
TGCCGCTACTGGTGCCCATAACCCTGATCAACCATTACGTGCGCAAATATGATCAGCCGTATCTAAAACAGCAGACCTATCTCAATCCTCACCCGGTGGAGCTTAAGCTGCGTACCCACGTGTAGCAGCTCATAGCTCATAGCTGATAGCTCGTAGTCTGACTGATTAATCCTTTTTGCTACTTGTCCTCAAATGCCTCGTTGAACACCTATATCCAAAAATAAGATGTGAAATCCCGCCGCAGTTTGGCGGGGCTCTTGGGCCTGATCTGGGCTTTTAAAACCACTTACAAAAGTATTTGGTCAGTTCTGTGCGATTAAAATTTCTCCACGGGAATGAGCACTTCATTGCGGCGCAAAAACCATGGCATAAACGGTGGGTCGTAGCGGGCCCAGACCGGTTCGCCGGTTTTGATTAATCCACGTTTTTGGATATACTCTTCCAGCAAAGCCCTGTTTTCTTCATATCCGTCCTCACTCCAGGTCCCTGAATATCTTACTGCGGCCATGAGGCGTCCGGGGTCCGCTTTCAACTTGACTCTATCGTCATTTGGTTCCGGAAGTGTTTCCAAGGTATACTCTGCCGGCATGAGAAATGTGATGCGCCATTGATTATCTTTTTTCTCCTGTTGCACCGGTGCGGTCATTGCAATTTTTTCTGAATTTGCCTCCTGGCCAACCGGTGCGGTCATTGAGATAGATTGCTTTTTCTTGTTATCTCCAGAAATATAGCCATAGAGACGGCGAAAGCCTTCATTACCGACGTCTTCGAGATCACCGTCGACATAGGTTTCAGCCACGATCTGAGGATCATACTGCCTGATCTCAAAATCCTCTTCTTTTTCCAGTATCGTGTATTTTGCCTTTTCAATGGCCATAGCTGATTTAGCCACCAGCAGTGAAGATACTCCTAAAATAGCGAAACCGGCCAAACCAATATACTTTAGAGTTTTCATATCGATTTCTCCTATACAACATCAATGAGACCAACATAACCACGCTTAGGCTGTCTGCAAGTTCGCTTTAAAACTAATAACCAATAACCATTAACAAATAAATCCCGATTGGGTTTACCCAATCGGGATGATAGTTTTTACCTATTATTAAGCCCTTATTTGTCTTCGGTTGACCATTTGTCAATTGTGACTATCTTTATATCAGTCAGAAATTAAATAAACTATAAGGAGCTTAATCATGGCTGATGAAAATAACTATATTGAAACTGATTCAGAAAGAGAAGAAGGACATGTTGATACGCGTGGGAGAAACCATGAATGTGAGAATAAGGATCCTCATCTCGGATGTGATATGGGAATAGATGTTGCCGGGTAGTGTGCAGCACTGAGTTTGTTAACTTAAAATCAACGGAAACAGCAACATGCAACAGGGCAGAGCCATTTTGGGTTCTGCCCTGTTCATATCATATTGTGCAGCCTCTGATAAAGGAGATTACCATGAACCTTAAAGAATACTTTGATTCCAACAAAGGGATCGGGGTCTTGTCCACGGCTAATAGTGACGGTAAGGTTGATGCGGCTATATATGCAAGACCCCATTTTATGGAAGACGGTACCCTGGCGTTGATAATGCGCGACCGTCTTTCCCATCATAACCTGCAGTCCAATCCCCATGCATCCTATCTTTTTAAAGCAGAAGGTTCTGGCTACAGGGGCAAAAGACTTTTTATGACCAAGGTTAGAGAAGAGCAGAATGCCGAACTGCTGGAATCTCTGCGACGCAGAAAGTCCGAATATGGGAATGGTGAAGACAGGTTTGTTGTTTTTTTTAAGCTGGACAAAGAGCTACCGCTTGTCGGGGATGGAAAGTAATTGCTTTTGTTCAATAACTGCTGATGTGCATACTCTGTAAATCGACTCGATAGGCAAAATTTTTTTACCTACCTTAAAGCGGGAACACAAATTGTGTCCATCAATTTAGATCCTATCCTGGTAACCGGCGCCACTGGATATGTCGGCGGCCGATTGATTCCGGCCCTGCTTGGTGCCGGCTATCGGTTGCGTGCCATGGCACGCAACCTGGGGAAAATGGGCTGCCGTCCCTGGGCCGGGCATAAACGGGTGGAACTGGTTCAAGGTGATGTGCTGGATCTTGAATCCCTCAAACAGGCGGCTTCCGGCTGCCACGCGGCCTATTACCTGGTACATTCCATGATCGCCCAGAAAGAGAAATTTGTCGAGGCCGATCGCCTGGCTGCGCAGAATATGGTAGAAGCGGCAACAGCGGCAGGATTGGAAAGAATCATTTACCTCGGAGGGCTGGCGGAGGCCACTCAGGGGACCTTAAGCAAACATTTAAAATCCCGGATCGAGGTGGCCGACATCCTGCAAGCCGGGCCGGTGCCGACTACTGATTTGCGAACCCCCATGATTTTAGGCTCCGGCAGCGCTTCTTTCGAAATTTTACGCTATCTGGTTGAGCGTCTGCCCGCCATGACGACCCCTCGCTGGGTGCGCTCTTTGAATCAACCCATTGCCATCCGCAACGTGATCACTTATCTTGTCGAATGCCTCGCCCATGATCAAACCATCGGTCAAACATACGATATTGGTGGTCCCGATATTTTAACCTATCGTGATCTCCTGGATATTTATGCCGAAGAGGCCCATCTTCCCAAACGGTTGATTATTCCGGTGCCCGTTCTCACGCCGACTTTAAGTGCGCTGTGGATTCATTTGATCAGTCCGGTTCCCACATCGATCGCCCTGCCGTTAACCGAAGGCTTGACCAGCGATGCGGTTTGCACTGAAAACCGCATACAGGCAATCATTCCTCAGAAGCTGTTGAGCTGCCGGGAGGCGATCCGCCTGGCCCTGGATCGCATCAAACAGGAGCAGGTGGATACCTGTTGGATGGATGCAGGCGATTTGCTTGAGCCTGAGTGGGCCCACTGCGGCGATGCCGAGTGGGCCGGCGGAACCATTATGAATTGCGGCTATCGCGCCCGGATAAAGGCAACAGTTGAAGATGTCTGGCAACCGGTAAGCCGAATCGGCGGCAAGACCGGCTGGTATTTCGGAAATTTTCTCTGGCGCCTGCGCGGCATTTTGGATCGGCTGGCGGGAGGGGTCGGCCTGCGACGGGGGCGGCGGCATCCAACCGAAATCGGAGTTGGCGATGCCCTGGACTTCTGGCGGGTATTGGAAGTAGACCCGCCCCAGCGGTTATTGCTGGTCGCAGAGATGAAAACCCCTGGTGAGGCTTTGCTTGAATTTCAAATAACCCCATTTACAAACGGACAGGTGGAACTTCAGATGCTTTCGCGATTTTTGCCCAGGGGATTGTTTGGAATTTTGTACTGGTATGCTCTATATCCATTCCACCAGTGGATATTCTACGGCATGCTCAAAGCCATTGCCAAATCCATCAACAAACCCATTGCCTCCGACCCCGAACGTTTCACCCCGAAGCTGCATACTTCATGTGCACTGCCACCTAAAAAAGCATAATTAAGGAGGTTGTTGATTGTGGGAGCGGCTTTCCAGCCGCGAATTGTCTTAACACCGGTAGTGCAGATCGCGACTGGAAAGCCGCTCCCACCATTAAATCAGCACTTAATTAGGGTCAGGCTCGGTGACGACCTATAGCTACTTTCGTTTCAAACAGACTGCGAAGCTATTCAAAATGTACTTGAATCACGACCGTCATGCCGGACTTGATCCGGCATCCAGAAACAGTATGCCCTCAAATAAAACTGGATTCCGGGTCAAGCCCGGAATGACAAAACAGCTACCTATGCCATTGTCTGATTATTCACTTGTTTTCTAGTTGTGCCGGAATCTATACTTGTCTAATCATTACCGATGCGATAAAAGATTTTCCGGAACGGCCATCGTTTGAGCTTTCGGTTCTCAGCACCTTCGGTGCCAAAGATTATCAATTTTTACTATAGAGACAGGAGATAGTCATGAAAAGAGTTAGCCTGTTAATATGCTTGGTAATTTTTCTTTTCCAAGTCGTAAATTCTGTAGCTGCTGAAGTACCGATCAGCGAAGCGACTTCCGAATGTATTGACTGCCATGCATCTGTTCACCCCGGCATTGTTAAGGACTGGCAAAACAGCCGCCATGCTAAAATCACTCCCAAAGATGCCATGGAGGTTGAAGGACCGGCCCGCAAAGTGTCAAGCAAAAATGTGCCCGATACTTTAAAAGGCTCTGTGGTGGGCTGCGCCGAGTGCCACATGCAGCGGCCCAAAGCCCATGCCGATACCTTTGAGCACAATGGTTATGAAATTCATGTGGTTGTCAGCCCCAACGATTGCGCCACCTGTCATTCACAGGAAACGAAACAATACTCCCAAAACCTGATGGCCCATGCCTACGACAACCTGGCCGAAAACTCCCTTTATCAAAAGCTTCAGCTCAGTATCATCGGCAACAAAAAAAGAAATAATGGCCAAATTATTTCTGAACCGGCCGATGATGCTACCAAAGCCGAGGCCTGCTACTATTGCCACGGGACCAAACTCAAGGTCACCGGCAAAGAAATCCGGGATACCGAAGCCGCCGGGGAACTGGAATTTCCGGTCATCGAAGGCTGGCCCAATCAGGGCGTGGGACGGGTCAACCTGGACAGCAGCCTGGGATCCTGTTCCGCCTGCCACACGCGACACGCGTTTTCCATCGAGATGGCACGAAAACCTTACACCTGCAAAGAATGTCATGTCGGACCTGATGTGCCCGCATTTAAGGTATATGCGGCCAGCAAACACGGCAACATTTTTTCAGCCATGCACAAGTCCTGGGACTTTAATGCCGTGCCCTGGACCATCGGCAAGGATTTTACGGCCCCGACCTGTGCTGCCTGCCACGTCAGCCTGCTGGTCAACGGGGATGGAGAAGTGGTGTCCGAAAGAACCCACCAGATGAACAACCGCCTGCCGTGGCGGATTTTCGGACTGGTCTATGCCCATCCCCATCCTCAAAGCCCCGATACGACGATTATTCGCAACAAAGAGGGTCAGCCGCTGCCCACCAGCCTGGACGGAACCTTTGCCGCTAAATTTTTAATCGACCCCAAAGAGCAGGACACCCGCCGCAGGTCCATGCAGGCCGCCTGTTTGAACTGCCATGATACCTCCTGGGTCAAGGGGCATTGGCAGCGCTTTGAAAACACCATTCGAACCACCAATGGGGACATTCGAATTGCCACCGGTATCATGGAAGATATCTGGCAGGCCGGATATGCCGATTTGAAAACCAACCCTTTTGACGAGGCCATCGAAAAAAAATGGACCGACAGCTGGCAATTTTATGCCAATACCATTCGCTTTGCATCTGCCATGGGGGGCGGTGGTGATTACGGCGTGTACGCCGATGGACGCTATCAACTCGCCAAGGCCTTGCAGGAGATGAATGACTGGCTGAACTTGCAGCAAAAATCGGACCCATCTGTTAAAAAGTAGTGAACTATCGCCATCTGTATGCAGGACCATTCAAATTTAGCGTTATCTTTGCAGGAGAAAAATGCCCATGCAGTCTACCCGCATCAAAAACCTGAATAATGCCGGCATCAGCAAGGGCGATTACGTCCTATACTGGATGCAGCAATCCCAGCGGGCGGCGTATAATCATGCCCTGGAATATGCCGTTCAGCAGGCCAATAAACTGAGCCAGCCGCTGCTGGTGGGTTTCGGGTTGACGGATGATTACCCGGAAGCCAACCTGCGTCACTATACCTTTATGCTGGAAGGTTTAAAGGAAACCCGGGCGGCCCTGGCATCACGGGGAATTAAAATGGTATTGCGCCGGGGGCATCCGCCGGAGGTGGCCCTGGAATTCGGGCGGCAGGCGTCTATGATTGTCTGTGATTGCGGTTATTTGCGGCACCAGAGAGCCTGGCGCAGGCAGGTGGCCAAACACGCCCGATGTCCCGTCGTGCAGGTGGAAAGCGATGTGGTGGTGCCCCTGGAGGTGGTATCCGACAAAGCCGAATATGCCGCCCGCACGATTCGCCCCAAAATCCACCGCCACCTCGAATCCTATCTGGTTGACCTCAAGCCCACCAAGGCCAAGCATCCCTCCCTGGGCTTAAAGATGAACGGTCTTGATCCAAACCACACCGAGGAGTTACTTCGGAAACTAAATCTTGACCGCAGCGTCCCGCCGGTATCCGATCTCTTCAGAGGCGGAACCTCCCGGGCCGTAAAACGCTTTGATGGGTTCATGCGTCACCGGCTTAATTATTATGATGACCACAGCAATCAACCGCAGACGAACGATATTTCCCACATGAGCCCTTATTTGCATTTCGGTCAGATCTCACCGCTTCACCTGGCGTTAAAAATAAGCCGTGCCCCTGATTCGCTCGAGGCAGCCAAAGACGCCTTTATAGAGCAACTGATCGTCAGACGCGAGCTGGCAATGAACTTTGCCTTCTACACACCGAATTATGATACCTACGGTTGCATTCCGGGCTGGGCCCGCAAAACCCTGGCCGATCATGAGCATGACACACGGGAATACCTTTATAGCCGACGGCAGCTCGAAAATGCCGCCACCCATGATCCATACTGGAACGCCAGCATGTTGGAAATGAAGCATACCGGCTTTATGCACAATTACATGCGCATGTACTGGGGCAAAAAAATTTTGGAATGGTCTTCTACACCGCAAAAAGCATTCCGCACGACCCTGGCCCTCAACAACAAATACTTTCTGGACGGACGGGATCCCAATTCCTATACGGGCGTGGCCTGGATTTACGGGGTGCATGATCGCGCCTGGACCGAGCGGCCGATATTCGGCAAGACCCGCTATATGGCGGCTTCCGGTCTGGAGAGAAAATGTGACATCGCAGCCTACGTAAAAAAGGTGGATGATCTCGTAAAAAAGGTGGGCGAGTGATGCCGCAATCGAAGGTATTGCGTCTGGTCCTTGGCGATCAGCTGGACGAATTACATTCCTGGTTCAAAAAACCGGATGCAGATGTTGCCTATGTGATGATGGAGATCCGGCAGGAAACCGATTACGTCAAGCATCATATTCAAAAGGTGGCCGCGTTTTTCGCGGCCATGCGCGCCTTTAGTGCCAGAATTAAGAATTTGGGCCATAAGGTCATTTACCTGCGTTTAAATGACCGTCAAAATTTACAAACCATCCCGGCCAATCTTCGACAGTTGCTGAAGACCCAGAAATTTTCCCGGGTGGAATATCTCCTGCCCGATGAATACCGTTTGGATTTGCAGCTTAAGAATTTGGCAAAAAAACTGCAGATCGATGTCCATGGGGTTGGTACCGAGCACTTTTTGACCGAGCGCCGGGAGCTCAAAGAATTTTTCGCCGGCAAAAAGCGCTACCTGATGGAGTCCTTCTACCGCTCGATGCGCAAGCGCTATGACATCTTAATGGATCAGGACAAGCCGCTCGGCGGGCAATGGAACTATGACCGCAAAAACCGGCAGGCCTATGATGGACAGGTAGCGATTCCCAAACCGCTGCTTTTTAAAAATGATGTGAGCGGTATTTGCCGAACCATTCGAAAAATGCAGGTGCAGACCTTTGGTGAGATTGAACCTGCCCAATTGATCTGGCCGGCTACCCGGGACCAGTCCCTAAAATTACTGAAGACTTTTGTAAAAAGCGGCCTGGCGGCATTCGGCACCTATCAGGATGCCATGACCGCGGATAACTGGCATCTGTTTCATTGCCGGCTGTCTTTTGCTCTGAACACCAAAATGCTGCGCCCCCTTGAGGTTATCCATATGGTGGTGAAGGCCTGGGAGCAAAACAAAACCGGGATTGAAATCCAGCAAATTGAAGGTTTTGTGCGTCAGATATTGGGTTGGCGCGAATACATGCGCGGAATTTACTGGGCGTTGATGCCGGATCTGGAATCCATGAATTTTTTTAACCACGATACCGCATTACCGGGTTTTTACTGGACCGGCCAAACGCGCATGAAGTGTATGCGGCTGGCCATCGGGCAATCGCTGCAGCATGCCTATGCCCATCACATCCAGCGCCTGATGATCACCGGAAATTTTGCCTTGCTGGCGGGCGTTGACCCCGCTGAAGTAGATGATTGGTATCTGGGGGTTTATATTGATGCCATTCAATGGGTGGAATTGCCGAACACCCGGGCCATGAGTCAGTTTGCCGATGGCGGCCAGGTGGCTACCAAACCCTATGTATCCTCTGCAAAATATATTCGTTCCATGAGCGACTACTGCGAAACCTGCGAATATGATTGGAAAAAGCGCCATGGGGACATGGCCTGTCCCTTTAACAGCCTTTACTGGGGATTTTATGATCGTCATCGACGTCTTCTGGGTAAAAATGCCCGGGTGGCCATGATGTACCGCGTATGGGATCGAATGAATAAGGATGAGCAGAAACAAATTTTAAAGCAGGCCGATGCTTATCTGAAAGGCCTCAACCACCTGTAATATTGCCGTTGATTTACAAAGTTACCAAATCAGCTTCTCTCGTGAACCTGTGCGATGAATTCCCTTACGGTGTTCAGGTAT
>JBATKU010000697.1:0-5209 GCA_049669725.1 Desulfobacterales bacterium | reverse complement strand
ACCGTAGTCTCGCCCCCGCACAGGATGCAGGCCGGTGCCGATAATGGATTTCCCGAATCACGAACCTCTCTGGCGATGGCAGTCAAGACCTTAGCCACTTCCCGTGCTTCCCCTTCAACTGTGGACGACAGAATCAGGGTTCGATACCCCAATTCTTCCGACTTTAAGCCGGCAGCCTTCAAGGCCTGGATGTTCGTTCCCACCAGTTCGGAAAAACATCGCTTAAAGACCGCATCTCCCGCCTTGGGGGTGTCTTCGATGTCTCCTTTCAGCCCCTGATCAATCCGGCTTTGCACAGAGGTGGACACCCGGTCCCAGATGTCATACTTTTCCAAAACTTGCCGGGTATCGGCAAAGGTCGAGGTATCCGGAACGGCGGGTCCGGAAGCAATCACGTTCAAATCATCTCCAATGACATCCGAAAGTATCAAACTGACCACCGTGGCCGGATAGGCAAAGCGTGCCAACCCACCTCCTTTGGCCCGGGACAAATGCTTACGGATGG
This sequence comes from Desulfobacterales bacterium, assembly GCA_049669725.1. Classification (GTDB taxonomy): domain Bacteria; phylum Desulfobacterota; class Desulfobacteria; order Desulfobacterales; family JAFDCJ01; genus JAFDCJ01. The sequence goes on along the minus strand of JBATKU010000697.1, from coordinate 4,704 downwards.
TATTGATTTCATGTATATCCGCACCGCAGGCCAATAGCAGCCGCGTGACCTCCTGCTTGTCTTCCAGGGTGATGCCCTCGGCCGGGGCTACCAGAAGCGCCGAACCGCCGCCGGATATAAGGCAGAGCACCAGGTCCCGCTCACCGGCATCCTTTACCAGTGACAAGATCTCTTCGGCGCCTTTAATTCCACGTTCATCCGGTACCGGATGGCTGGCTTCATGGGTCCGCACATGCGCCAAAGGCAGCCCATGCCCCTCTTTGACCACAATCACGCCGTCGGTAATGCGATCATCCAACAGGTCTTCCAGCGCCCGGGCCATTGGCGCACCTGCTTTGCCGGCCCCAACCACCAGGATACGGTCGAAATCTTTAAATGCAAATCTGTGTTCGCCGACTTGCAATCCATCATCCACCCGCTTTACATAACGAAGAACGGCCTCTACCGGTTCCACCGCCTTGAGGGCAGCATGAAAAATTTCCAGCGCATGTTGCCGCATCGATTCCACTAGATCCGCCCGGTGTGTCATATTCTGCCTTTCATGGTTGATTCAGAGGTCAGATTGCAGATGACAGTTATCGGAATTTGGAAGTGGGAAGTCGGCATGCGGAAAGACAAGACATTCGCCATTCCACCTTCCGCATTCAGATACCTTGGCCCGCTGCTTTTTCAATCCTAAGCGTTATGCTTCTCTTTTCAAAATTCCGCATTCCCCATTCCCAAATCCCTGGCCCAGACCGGTAATATAAAGATCGTCTAAAAATGCTGTAAATCATCAGGCATTCCGATTTTGTGCCTTTTAATTGAAGCCGTCGCGCCAGGGCAGGCCGCATTCACAATACCGCCATCCGATCGATCAAATCCACCACACGGTTCGAATAGCCCCACTCGTTGTCATACCAGGAGACAACCCTTAGGTAGCCGTCCTGCAATGAGCTGGTAGACATGGCATCGAAAATGCTGGAATGGGGATTGCCAATGATGTCGCTGGAAACCAGCGGTGCTTCACTGTATTCGAGCACCTGCTTCATCGATCCATCGGCTGCTGCACGAACAGCATCATTGACTTCTTCTGCAGATGGCTTGCTTCTCAACCGCGCAACCAGATCAACTATGGAACCGTCCGGTACGGGAACCCGCATGGCCAGACCATCCAGTTTCCCCTTCAGCTGGGGAAGCACTTTGCCGACCGCCCGGGCCGCACCCGTTGTTGTGGGAATGATGTTTTCACCTGCCGCCCGACTGCGCCTGAAATCTTTGTGCGGGACATCGGCCAGGCGCTGATCGTTGGTATAAGCGTGCACTGTGGTGATGAATCCCTCCTCGATGCCGAAAGAATCATCCAGTATTTTGGCAATCGGCGCCAGGCAGTTGGTGGTACAGGAGGCATTGGAAACGATGCAGTGTTCGGCTTTAAGCTCATCGTCGTTGACCCCCAGGACAATGGTGGCATCGATTTCATCTTTTGCCGGCACCGTCAGAAGAACTTTCCGGGCCCCGGCAGCCAGATGCTTTTCCAGCGGTACTCTTTCGCGAAACACCCCGGTGGATTCAATGACGACATCCACGCCTAATTCCTTCCAGGGTATTGAGGCCGGATCGCGATACTCGGTCATCTCTACCTTTTGATCGTCGACATACAAAGCATCTTCGGTGGCTTTGACCTCTTTTTGAAAAATTCCCATCACCGTATCGTATTTGAGGAGGTAGGCCAGCTGTTCGTTTTCAAAAAGGTCATTGATGCACACGACATTGATATCGTCGCGTTCACTTAAAATACGAAAGACGCTGCGGCCGATACGGCCGAAGCCGTTTATTCCAATCTTGGTTGCCATTATGCCGCCTCCTTTTCCATCGCCGTGAAGGTGTTGATGAGATCCACCACGCGGTGGGCATAGCCCCAGCCGTTGTCATACCAGGCCAGGGTTTTGGATACATTTTCTCCCATCACCATGGTCGCCAGCGAGTCAAAAGTAGTCGAATAGGGACTGCGAATAATGTCGCTGGAGACAATGGGCTCATCCTCGAAATCAATGATTTCACGCCAGGTATCGGTAGATGCCGCAGTGCGCACCACTTCGTTGATCGCCACTGTTGTTACCGGTTTTTCGTGCCAGCAGACAAGATCCACCACCGACCCGTTGGGCACGGGCACGTTCATGGATCCCCCGCTGATGCGCCCTGCCATTTCCGGTATCAGCCTGGTAACCATCCCGGCGGCATCGGTTTGCTGGGGAATAATATTTTCGGCGGCCGCACGACCCCGACGTTTGTCTTCGGAGGGGACGTCCGCCAGGCGCTGCTGGTTGGTGTAGGCGTGCACGGTGCTCAAAAAAACCCTCTTTATACCAAAAGCGCCGTTCAGAATTTTGATGAGGGGTGCCGCGCAATGCGCCGTGCACGATCCATTGGAGACAATCCGGTGCTCCGGTTTCAACCGGTTGTCATTGACCCCCATCACCACCGTAATATCGGGCGGATCCTGGGGCGGTGCGCACAGGATTACCTTTTTGGCACCGCGCTCGAAATGCCGTTCGAGCTGTTCACGCGTCCACTTGCGGGCCGTGGCCTCAATAACGACATCTACGCCTAAATCTCCCCAGGGAACATCTCCGGGCTCGGCTTCGGACAGCATGGGGATCTGGCGCCCGGCCACATACAGGTGGCCTTCCTTTATACTGACTTCATCCGGAAATTGGCCTAAAATCGTATCGAATCGAAGCAAATACTCAAGCGCTTTATGATCAGCAGTATCGCTGATGGCTCTCAGCCGGATATCCTCGCTCTGGTAAAGGATACGGAATAGATTTCTTCCGATCCTGCCAAAGCCCATGAGACCTATGCCTACAGATGACATTTGACACCTCCTTTTGTAACCGGTTTACAGGTTCAGTTTCACCGTTCAGGGTTTTCAGCAAATATCGGGTTCGAATTCGCCGTCAACTCTGAACCCTGGTCACCTTCGGTCCCGCCTGAGTTATTCAGGCGGGTAAAACTTGAACCCTGAAGGGATCCGCTTATCTATTCCTTTAACTACTTATCCGATAATGTCAACAACCGGGACGGTTTGAATATTAGATAATTAGATCAGCTGTGGAATTGCTCTGACAGGATTTGAACTGTTACACCGGCCTCTGGTCGCTGGCAAAATCGGCTCAAGGCACAGGGCTCAAGGTAAAAGGTCAATTGTATAGGGTTTAGGGTATATCTCCAAGCATAGAGTTGAAAGCTAACGGTATAAACGAGAAAGGATCATTAGCCTTGCGCCACAGGTTGCATCCCCCAATCCGAAATCAATTGCCTCTGTCTTCCGTCATCTGTCTTCTGTCATCTGTCTTCTGACATCTGACTTCTGACATCTTTCTTTGGTTATTCTGTTATCAGCTTGTTGCGGTTCTGGACATAGGCGTTGCGGATCATGACATAAGGATCCAGCGCCGCCTCTTTGAGGGCCTCGTATTCTCCGATGCGCAAAGAGGTCTCGTTGACCGCCTCACCGGCCCGGATGGCAATCGATGTCCAGAAATCATCAAACAACCACCAGATGGGATCTAAAAACGTGTCTCCTACGCGTCCCAAGCCGTCCCGCACGCTGGAGGGTCCTAAAAAAGGAAGCATGATATATGCCCCGTTGCCGATCCCCCAGACCGCAAAGGTCTGTCCCAGGTCCTCCTTGCTGGGCTGCAGGTGCGGATAATTGGCCGCCACATTGGCGATACCTAAAAATCCCACCGTGGTGTTGATAAAAAACCGGCCGAATTCATAGCTGGCCTTCTGCCCTTTGCCCTGGAACAGGCTGTTCAAAAAACGCACCGGAAAGCGGATATTATAAAATACATTGACCACCGCACTGCGCAGCTCCTTGGGAATGATAAAACCGTAACCCCGGGCCAGCGGCTTAAGCACCCAGAAGTATAAGGTGTCGTTCAAGTTATACATGTCGGTGTTCGCTTGAATCAAGGGGTCGGAGATGAGCTTGACGTCATCATCGGCGTATTCATCATCATCGTCGTCGTATTCGTCATCGTCATCGTCTTCATCTTCCCCGCTTTCCTTGGCCGCATCCGGCACTTTAGCGCCCGGTTTTTCTGACTGTTTAGCGTCTGATGTCTGGGTTTGCTGGGCCATAAGCAGGCTAAAACCCAGACTGGGCAGTTCAACCGGTTCATTTGCCCGGTCGATGATGACATCCTCGGGCGCTTTCGGCGGCGTATTGGCTGATGTCTGGTTTTCTTCAGCAAGATGCAGGCCAATATGCAGGCCGAGTGGCTCTATAGATTCATTGGCTGAGTCCTGAGTTTTTTGAGCAAGATGAAGGCCGGACAGCTCTATGGGTTCATTATTGAAGGCGCCGGAAGGGTTAGAGCCGCAAAAGACGATCAAAAATACGGTCACCACAACGAAAAACAAAGCCTTTTTCACAGGAACAATGTTCATTTCTCCTCCTGATTTTTTTCCTATCCTTTATTCCCTTTTTCCCGTAAAATTTCCAATAACTTGTCCGGAGAACCATTGCTCAGGATCTCCTTGAACTGGGTGCGATAGTTTTTGACCATACTGACCCCTTCGATAACGATGTCATATACTTTCCAGGAGCCGCTCTTGTCGGTCACCCGGTAAAACAGCGGTATTTTATTGCCGTCCGAGGTTTGAAGATAACTCTGGACTTCGGCCCGGCCTTTCTTCAGCATGAGTTCCTTGTCA
>JBATKU010000696.1:0-2302 GCA_049669725.1 Desulfobacterales bacterium | reverse complement strand
CATCTATCGTTAAAAACAAGTTCAAACACTTTCCCCGTAGATGTTTCTCGATATATTTGAAAAGCAAATTCATCGCCATCTTTTACTGTTGTCAACGGTCTTTTAAAATTGAGCCATTTTCGGTCGTCAGATTTGAGCCACATTCCTTTTTATTCTGAAGCTGATTCATTGCCTCCACTTTGACTTTGCCTCGGAGACGGTAGCTGTTTCCTTTAATGTTTATCACTACGCTATGATGCAGCAACCGATCTAATATGGCCGTAACAATGATCGGATCATGGAACAGTTCGGTCCAGTCTGAAAAAGCTTTATTTGAGGTGACAATCGTACTGGTTTTTTCATACCGGTGAGCGATAAAACGAAAAAACAGATTACATTCTTCACGGCTGATCGGCGTATAACCCACTTCATCAACGACTACCAAAGACGATTTATAATAACTGCGGCCCTTGCCCGGCCGTCCGGCTTCATGATCTTTTTTTAGTTTTTTGATCAAATCTTCCATGTTGGTAAAGTAAATGCTCAGCCCGGCCTGGCATGCCTTTAATGCCAGCGATACCGCCAGGTGCGTTTTGCCCACCCCGGGCGGTCCCAGGAAAATCACATTGCCTTTTTGCCGGATAAATACCAGGTCAAACAATGACATCACCTTTTGCCGATCCAGGTTGGGCTGGAAGGTAAAATCAAATTCATCGATACTTTTAATAAATGGCAAGCCGGAGATCTTTATGGCGGTTTCAATCCGGCGCTGCTCCTTGGCAGCCACTTCTTCTTCCAAAAGCTCATCTAGAAAGTTCAAATAACTGGCGTCTTTTTTTTCTGATGCGTTAAGTACGCCCTCTAAAATTTCCTTGATTTTGGGCAGGCGCAGCCGTGTCAAATTAGATTCAATCCGATCAACAACCAGGGTATCTGTCATGGCCGCACCTCCTCGACGAACTGGTCGTAAACAAAGATCGGGCGAACCTGAACATCCATGGCATACTGCGGTTTGCTCGGGCTGATCGTATATTTGGCCCGGCCTTTGATCCGGCGACCGCTTTTATACTTGCGCTTGTTCATCTCACGGTCTTTTCTCAAGGCTTCATAAAAACGCTTGTCTTGAACCAGATGGCCCTTGCCTTCGGGGATCTGATAGGTGACGATCAACCGATCATTATGAAAAATTCTCATCGTGGTGTCTTTGACCCGCAAAATAACCTGTTTTCCTACCAGCGTATGGGCCACCACATAACTGTTGCCTTCAAAGCGAACCGTACAGTCTTTATACACCTTGCGGTAAATCCGATAGGAGGTATCAAAGGCTTGGGGCGGCAAGATATTCAAATGCGGCTGTTCACGATCAAAACGCTCGCAGACCACCTCATGGGTGGTGCCGTGAACCCGGTCATCTTTTTTGGCAAACCACGCCAAAAGATCGGCATTGGCGGTATCAAGGCAGATAAATGAGTATCCGCGCCAGAAGCCTTCGCGAATAAAATCGTAGGGCCGCTCAACCTTGCCTTTAACCCAGGCCGCATAGGCGGGGGCAACTTCGGGTTTAAAACCATAATGCAGGGCAAAGCCCACCAGGGTGTCGTTAAACTTTTTCTTGCCCGCGATTTTTCCGATATAGACGTTTTTCATCCGGTCATATAAAATCTGCTCCGCAACGCCGCCAAAATGTTCAAATGCACGGATGTGACAATCTAAAAAGCTGGGCAAATCACAGCGCTCAATCAGCTCGGCGTACATTTTACGCGAATAGCCCAATATCATCGAGAACAAATATAACTTTTTCACACTGCCATCGGCCTTGGCCACTTGAAATTCACCAAAATCCACCTGGGCCTGGTATCCGGGCTCGGTCTCAAAACGCATGTAAGCCACTTTATGGTAAGTGTCTTTGATCTGGCGAACCCGGCGCTTTACGATCTCGTAGCTGCCGGTAAAGCCCATGTTGGTGAGCCGATCGTAGACCCAGCTGGCGCGATAATCGCTATCTTCTTCGATCCAGGCTTTGATATTGTCCTGGTACACATCGAGCTGGCTGCGTCTTTTGCGCCCCTGGGCGGGTTCAAAGCCAAGTTCGGGCTTGTCGATGTACTTTTTCACGGTGTTACGGCTGATACCCAGCTTGCGGGCGATGGCCCGCTGCTTCAGCCCTCGGCGGTGCAAGGTCAGGATGTCCAATATGATCTCCTTTTTTTCATCTGAGTCATCTCCACTATTTATCCGGATAAAATTGGCAATATAAGCATTTTACCCGGCAGGGTGAACCAGGGGGATTTTTAAAGATCCCCCTGGCTCACCTGCCTAGTGG
>JBATKU010000695.1:0-6726 GCA_049669725.1 Desulfobacterales bacterium | reverse complement strand
AATAAAAAATCGTCTGGCAGATCGGCTGAGGGACCGGCATTTATCCAGTATCGTCAGGGAGGGCCTTGACCAATCCCTGGTAAGAGAAGCATTCGAGCAACGATTTGAGGAGATTCGATTGCGGGAAATGCGGAAATCACTGCCGGGTCTCCTGCCGGAGCATGAACGTCCCATTTTCCGGGACCCGGAATGGGACAATCGTGATGATCCGGTGCCCGGATGGGTAACACTGGTTCATCTGTTTTTTATGAGCTGGACGATTGTCAATGCACATTACCCGGCGCTGTTCATACCCGGCTTATTGTTTTTTCTCGGATTTTCTCAGGTCACAGCGCCATTTCAAAATCGGATCGACTTAAAACCCGCCTTGCTGGTTGGATTTTTCCTGGGGGGGCTGGTAATTCACGGCGGTGTTCAAGGCTGGTGGATTGCACCGGTTCTCGGCAATCTGTCAGAAATACCGCTCATGTTGGGCGCAACTATTTTAACGGCTTTTAATGACAACGCGGCCATCACTTTTTTAAGCACTTTGGTGCCGGATTTTACCGATGCACTCAAATATGCCGTGGTGGCCGGAGCCGTTGCCGGTGGCGGCCTGACAGTGATCGCGAATGCTCCGAATCCGGCAGGCCTGTCGATCTTAAAAAAATATTTTGGCAATGGGGTTTCTCCAGCCGGAATCGTCAAATTTGCAATGTTACCAACGATAGTCATGCTGTTGTTTTTTATCGCTTTCCATTAAGCCGCAAGCATGCTATACAATTTTTTTCGATCGCATACGTTGATTTCGTAATGTTTTGTATGATCTGATGTGGGCTGACCAAGCTTTTCAGGATTCATTGGGACCGAGCTGTTTCTAATCATAAAAATATTTCAAGAGATTGAATCGCGGAGGTAGAATTGTGAAAAAAAAAATAATCATTGCTGTTGATGATTCGAGACATTCCAAAAATGCTGTTCGGTATGCGGCCGGGGTCTATAGAGCGCTGAAGGACATGAACTTTACCCTGATGCATGTTCAACCCACCATTTCTCAATATCTGCTGGATGAAGCCAAAAAAAGCTCTCAGGCCTATGCAGAGTTGGACAAAGTTAATCAAAAAAATTCCGAAACTGCCAGCCATCTCCTTGAAAATTACAAGGAGCAGATGATAGCGCTGGGTATTGCTGAAGCAGATATTCAGCTAAAAACCCAGGCCCGGATGCTCGGGGTGGCCAAAGATATCCTGGTATTCAGCACGGCGGGGCATTTTGATGCCCTTATCATGGGCAGGCGGGGGCTTTCAGGCCTGGGGGAAGTCTTCATCGGAAGTGTGAGTGCCAATGTTGTGGACCATTCAACCGACACCCCCGTATGGCTGGTAGACGAAGAAAGATCTTCAAATGATATTTTGGTCGCTGTTGACGGCTCGGAAAATTCTTTAAAAGCCGTCGAACATCTGGCGGATATGATTGCCGAAAATACCGATGTTAAGATTTCCTTTTTTCATGTGACGCCCAGGTTGAAAGATTTTTGCCCGGTTGACTTCGAGGAGACCCATACCGAAGCGCTCGAGGAAATTATTCAACGGGGAGACAAAGAATGCATCGATCAGTTTTTCCTGCACGCGAAGAAAAGACTCAATCAAGCAGGAATACGGGAAAACCAGATCGACGTTAAAGTCGTTGAGGGAGTATTCAGGGTCGGCAAAGCGGTGCTGGATGAATATCGGCAGGACAATTTCGGAACCCTGGTTGTTGGAAGTCGGGGGATGAACAAAAAGTATTTTACCGGAAGTGTCAGCCGGTATCTCATCAACGAGTTCTCCGAAGGAGCCCTGTGGGTTGTCCCCTGAGCGTCACTGGGGGAGTGTGCGAGCAATTTATCACTTATAAACGCAACGACCAGGCAAAAAGGCAAGCGATCAATATGACAAATATCAGACCTGCCGTCTGCCAGTCAGTCAATCGGTTTTCAAGCCAAAGCGGAAGCATACGCATCGCCTGCAGTCCCGGTCGTTGTATCTGAAGACTTTTTAACACAGCAGACATGTATGGCTGTAATCGTTTCGATCGCACCGAAACAAAATGAAGCGATAGGCGATACACGGCGCTGAAAACATATAAAAGATCCCCCTGCGGTATGGACAGCGCCGGACGCCATTTTTTCCAGACGACCTTCAGCCATACGCTGCCGGCAATCAGTATGCCCGCTGCAACCGGCCATAGCGCCTGCCACAGTGAAGGCAGTTGAAGAGACTTGAAGGCGTCTTTCTGGGCCACCGGCAATAACCAGGCCGCAGCAGCTGTCAGCAGAATCGTGAAGGCCCACGGCAGCCATATGCCAAACCGCGGCTTGTCGTGGACAGACGAGTGCCGGGTCATCACAAAAAGAAAGCGGGCCATGAGAAGTGTTGTGCCGAGGGCAGCCAGGGGTAACAACAGATTAAGCGCGTAGACCCAGGAATCTTGAAAGTCTTTAAGCGGCAGCTTCAAGGCGATTTTTGCCACGGCGCCACTGGTAAAGGGCGCTCCCGCCAGGGCCAGCGATGCCAATATCAACCCGCCCACGGCAATACGGTAAGCCGGGCGCTGCCTTGCGACAGCCCCCACGACGCCCACCCCCATAAATAAGGCACCCTTCGCAAATGCGTGATGAATCGCATAAATGCCGATTGCGGGGAGCACCGTTGGAACGGTTTGCGGCCAGCCGACAGCCAGGCCGACTCCCACTGTCATCAATCCCATCTGACTGATGCTTGAATATGCCAGAACCGTTTTCGGGTTGCGTTGGGTCAAACCCACGGCAACTGCGTAAAAGGCTGCCAGCAGCCCGGCAACGATGCAAAATGTGCCCCATTGCGGCAGGGCTATCTGGCCGATCGGTAGAAACCGCAGCCAGCCAAGCAGGCCAGCCTTGATCATCGTGGCGCTGAGAACGGCGCTGGCCGGCGTTGGGGCTGCCGGATGCGCCAGGGGCAGCCAAACATGAACCGGCAGCGCCCCGGCCTTGATGCCAAATCCAATCAGAATCAGAGCGAGGGCGATACTGTTTGGCCGTACGTTTGAGAAATCCTTTAGCAGCAGGGAGTCGACCGACCAGGTTTGCCAGACAAATGCTGCAAAAAGCGCAACCTCGCCGATCACGACCAAAACCATGTAAACTCGGCCGGCTCGCAAAGCCTCCGCATCGCCGTTGTGCACCACCAGGCCGTAGGATGCAAAGCTCATGAGAGCAAAAAATACATAGAAGCTGACAACATCCTGGGATATGATCAAGCCAAAATTACCGCTCATGCTCAGCATAAAGAAAAAGAAGAACTTTACGCGTCGCGGATCCGCGGCCAGATAGCTCTGCGCATAGATTCCCGCCAGCAGCCACAGCACTGATGTAAACAATAAAAAAATGCGTCCGGTCGGATCCAGTGCGAGATGGACATCAAGCAAAAGCCAGGAAATCGACACCATTTCATCCGGCTTTACCCATGCGAGCGCTGCCAGAGCCGGAACCGTCGACCAGGGCACCAGTCGAACAATCCCGAGCTGCCAGCTTCTTATCGACAGACCGAGGGCCAGCGCCAGCGGCAGGCCGAAAACGGCCGGCATCAGTATCGGGTAAATATCGAAAGCACTTGTGGTCATGGTTGATACTCCCGGGTAGCAATCAGGCGGGCCCACTCCAGGGGACTGAAGGGCGCATTGGCCAGTAAACCGGCCAGCAAAGCCAGCAGGGCGGTTATCAGCGGTGGTAGGAGCAGCATCCAGTGGGTTTCAAGTTTTCCGCCGGAGGACTTTTCCGATCGTGTCTCGGCCGCATCCTGAAACCAGCCTCGATATAGTATCGGCAGAAAATAGGCCGCATTCAACAGGCTGCTGGTAACCAGAACCAGAATAATCCACGGTTGACCTGCCGCCAATGCACCGGTCGCCAGATACCATTTGCTGATAAAACCGGCTATGGGCGGAACGCCGATCATACCGAGGGCACCCAGCGTGAAGGCCGCCATGGTCCAGGGCATACGCCGCCCGACTCCGTTCATCTGGCTGACATGGTGAATCCCCAGGGTTTCCGCAAAATTTCCGGCACAGAAAAACAGCGTGATCTTCATTAACCCCTGATGCACCAGATGAACAATGCCGCCGATGGTGGCGACCGGTCCCAGAATGGAGGCACCCAATACAATATATGAGACCTGGCTCACGGTCGAAAAGGCCAGACGTTTTTTTAGCTCATCCTGGGCCAGCGCACGTACTGATCCATAGACAATCGTAAATGCCGCGATGGCGGCCAGGGGCTGGAGCAATCCCAATTCGGCGCTGAATTCAATGCCGAAGACGTCATAAACCACCCGCACAATGCCGAAAGCACCGGCTTTGACGACGGCTACGGCGTGCAGCAAAGCACTGACCGGGGCCGGTGCCACCATGGCATTCGGCAACCAGCCGTGCAGTGGAACCAGGGCGGCTTTAACACCCAGGCCGGCGATCATCAACAGGAAGATAAATCGCAATTGAGTGGCATAGTCATCGACAAAAGGGGCCAGCATTCCGCCTTCGGTAAATGCGACCGACCCCACCAGTGCTTTGAGCCAGGCCACTCCAATCAGAAATGCCGCCCCTCCGCCGATGGTGTAGGCGATATAGATGCGGCCGGCCCGCATGCTGTCCGGAGTGCCGCGGTGCACGACTAGCGGGTAGGTTGTCAGTGTCAGCATTTCATAAAACAGCAGAAATGTAATCAGATTCCCCGCCAGGGCGATGCCGATGGTCGAACTGACGCACAAACTGAAAAAGCCGAAAAACCGGCTGCGTGACTGGGGTGAATTTTCCAGGTAGGCGATGGCGTACAACGTGGTCAAAAACCAGAGGATGCCGGAAAGTGCCGTCATCATGGCGGACATGGCATCGGCGTTAAGTATCAGATCCATATTCGGCAATATGGACAGACGGGTTTCATATACATGATTGTTCCGCACCCCCCAGATCATGAACCCGATGAGAGCCAGTTTGACGCTAGCCCCTCCCATGTTCAGAGCCGTCCGCAGACGGATTCGCTCTTCGGGCAGGACAAAGATGACGATCCCCGGCAGCAGGGAGGTCAACAGGATCATCAATGGCAGCCAGTTGTCGAGAAACACGTGAACCTCTAAAATCAAAATGGTTGGCCGGCCGTAAACAGCTTAATTACGGCCGGTGCAGTTAATCCCAAAATTACCGCGCACAATGCCAAAACGAAGGCCGCCCACTCCATTATCCAGGGGACCGGACGCCCCTCGACAGTGTTTGTCGAATAGCTGAATGCACGGGAAAAAAAGCGAAACACGTAGGCGGTGGCCAGCATTCCGCCGAACAGGATCAGTACCGCCCACCACCAGCGCCCGGCCTTCAGGGCTGCGTTCAGGTATAGCCATTTGGCGACGAAACCGCCGGATGGCGGCAGGCCGATCAGACTGACCCCGGCCAATGCGAAGGCGAACATAGACACCGGCAGGCGGCGAACGATCCCTTTAAGTTCACTGATCCGGTCGTGCCCGACGGAGTAGATGACGTTGCCGGCCGCCAAAAATACAGCCGCCTTGGCGCAGGCATGACTGAGCACGAAATACAGTCCTCCCTGCCAGGCGGTCTGACCGGCAGCCGGTATCGAACTCAGCGGAAAAACCAGGAAAATGTAGCCGATCTGGGCGACCGTGGAGTAGGCTACGAGCATTTTGAGCCGTTGGGCCAGCAGGGCCTGAATTGATCCCCAGAAGATCGCGATGGCAGCCATTAAGCCGATTAAATCCGCAGCGCCGGGATTGATGAGCGGTTCGAAAAGTGTCAGCCACAGGCGCATCAGAATGTAAATAGACCCTTTGACAACCAGGGCGGAAAGTGCGGCACTGACCGGTGCTGGTGCGTTGGCATGGGCCGGCGGCAACCAGAAATGCATTGGAAACAGGGCGCTTTTCATGATCAGGCCGGCAGCCATTAGGGCAAATGCGGTCGAAATCGAAGGCATACCCGGACCGGCGGCAGCAAGCGCGTTCAAGTCCAGGGTTCCGTTGGCGGCATACAGCAAGGCAACCCCCATCAGATAACTCAGGGAGCCGGTCAGGCTAACCAGAAGATAGCGCATCGCAGCCGGCAGGGAATCGGCCGAGCGGGACAATGCCACCAATGAGACAGCCGAAAGACCTAATAATTCGAGAGTGACGTAGAGATTAAAAATGTCGCCGGACAGAAACAGCGCATTCAGCGCGGCCCACAGGAACAGCCACAGCGGCCAGAAAGACCGCGGTGCACCCGCGGTGCTGAAATAGCTGGCGGCATAAAACGTGACCACACCGGCAATTAAGCAGACAATGGCCAGCATGGCGGCACTCAGGCCGTCGGCATGCAGGGATATGCCTAAAGGTGCCGGCCAACCGCCGACTTGCATCCGAATGGCACCGTGCAACAGAATCTCGCCGCCGAGCATAAACACCAGCACAGAAGTTACGGCTGCAGTGAAGATGGCGGCCGGTTTGCCGATTTTCGGCAGGGCCACACTTAGCCCTGCGGCGGCTAGCGGCAGTGATAAAATCCAGGCAGGCAGGGTCAATGGTTGCAGAAAATCATTCAGGTTCATTTTCGGATAATTCGGCAGTTCCTTTGATCTCTTGAATACGGCATGCCAGCCCCAGTGCAACCGCCGTGGCACTGACTGCAACCACGATGCCGGTTAACACCATGGCATGCGGGACCGGATCCGGCACAGCGCCGGGA
>JBATKU010000694.1:0-2189 GCA_049669725.1 Desulfobacterales bacterium | reverse complement strand
GCTCATCCGTGATCGTGCCAGGCGTGCCAATCCGTGGCATCTCCCGTTGTTTTGGGGGTGACTTGTGCTGGACTTGCGAACGCGAGCCGGAAAACAGACCCTCAAACAGACTGCCACTGTTCCCCTGCCGATATTTCATAAAGAGCCAGACGGCCACAGCCACCAAAATGCCTAAGAGAATACTGTCCATTTACCCAATGCAGGCCTTCGGCCGCAACCAAAAAGGTATAGAAAAAATGGCGTTCATTCATTAATGTGGTAGTTCCCCAACAACCACATAAGGAAGAACGCCATGGAAAAATTTATCGATAAGCATACACAAAAAATCACCGGAACGATAGCCTGTTTTGATCGAATTCTGTTCAAAGGATATCTGCCCATCAGTTGGGCGGAAAACATGGAACGCTTTATTCTGAGTCAAGGTTTTTTGTTTAAAGATTTCAAGACGTTTGTGACGAAACAATCCGAACGGATCAAACAACATGCCAAAGCCATGGCTGAAAAAAAAGGGCGACCCTATATTCATATCAACGGTCGTATCCGAAAGGAGGAAAAAGCCAGGGAAATCGCTGGTCGGGACGGCATCAAAGATGGCCTTATCTGTGTCTTCAGTGCCGTGGAGGCCTGCCAAAGCTTCAAGCTTGCCTATGGAAAGGATCGACCTCGCCTTGTCAAAGCCCGACGAAAGTGCCTGTGTCTGTATTTTTATCTCTTTGACCGCGAGTTTGGTTTCATGCATGTCCGTATTCCCACATGGTTTCCCTTTACCATTCAAATATACATGAATGGACATGAGTGGCTGGCCGGCAAAATGGATCGCCATGGTATCGTGCATAAAAAGCTTGAAAATGCCTTTCTATGGATCGCGGATCCTAATCGTGCCCAGAGCTTTTCAAATAGATTCGCCAAAAAGAAATGGCCTTCTATTTTGAGTTTCCTGGCCGGTCGATTCAATCCTCTGCTCAAAGACCTTTTGCAATCCATGGATTACTATTGGGTCGTTGATCAGGCGGAATTTGCAACCGATATTATGTTTTCAAACCGTGCTGTTCTCAAGCCCCTGTATCAAGAATTACTGAAGCATGCCACATTATGTTTCAGTGCCGAGGATGTATTGGTCTTCCTCGGTCGAAAACTCCACGGGCGTTTTGAAGGAGAAGTGCTCAACGATTATAAAAAGCGTTGGCCCGGAGCACGCGTTAAACACAGGATGAAAGAAAACGGGATAAAAATGTACGACAAACATGGGAGCGTACTGCGCATCGAGACCGTTATCAATCGTCCCTATGAATTTAAAGTTCGACGCCAGGGTATTCGAAAAGGCCAAGAGGTTACCGGTTGGTTTCCCATGGCAAAGGGTGTTGCCAACCTTTATCGCTATACAGAAGTCAGCCTTGCAGCCAACGGGCGTTACCTTGATGCCCTGGCTGCCGTCGATGACCCGGCCAAAGCTCAACAATGCATGAATAACCTTGGCCTTCGTATTCGCCGCAACGGGAGATCCTATCGTGGATTTAACCCTATCGCCAAACTCGATCTTCAACTGTTCTTGTCTGTTCTGCGTGGAGAATATTCCATTATGGGTTTTCGAAATAAGGACATACGTCATGGGTTGTTTCCACAGACAAAAGATCCCAAATTACTTCGACGCCAGAGCTCCCGGGTTTCTCGTTTATTAAAGCTTCTTCATGTTCATAAATTGATCGCCAAGATCCCTCGTTCACGTCGGTGGCGAGTTACCCACATAGGCTATGCTATCATGGGGATGGTTGCCAGACTGCATCAGGATAATTACTCATTTTTTCCAATGACTCAGATAGCTTGAACCAGAAAAAACATATTCGCTTTTTGCGTAGAAGTTACAAACTAAGACTCTAAGTCCGACTTTTTACTAAACCGTCAATACTTAAATGGCCACAATCGAAAATAGGCTTTGGTAATTTCCCATCTGTGGGCCAGCCCTCTAGGTTCGAAGATGAGAAAAAGCAGGATTACCAGACCAAAAGTAAAGGGGGTCAATCCTGCCGCTGTGTCCTGGGCCAACTGTGGAGGTAAAAAGCTGGTCAAATACGGAGTGTAAGATGTAATGACGATATCAAAGATCTTAATGAATAAGACCCCAAAGGTTACTCCAATAACACTCCCCATTCCACCCACAACAATCATTCCGAGAAACCAGATGGATTCCA
>JBATKU010000693.1:0-1812 GCA_049669725.1 Desulfobacterales bacterium | reverse complement strand
ATCGCTTCGAGCAGCTTGCCGGCGATGAAGGCTACCTGGCCCACCTGGAGCGGGTAAAAAAAGAATTTCAAAAGCGGGTGCTTGATCCGGTAAACCAAGATGAAAATCCATATGGACCCAATGACACCATTGCCTATTTCTCCATGGAATTCGGCATCCACGAAAGCCTCCCGCTGTTTGCCGGCGGCCTCGGCATATTAGCCGGTGATCATTTAAAGGCCGCATCCAATCTGGGACTCCCGCTGATCGGCATCGGCCTGATGTATCACAGTGGGTATTTTCGCCAGTTTCTCAATCCCGACGGCTGGCAGCAGCAGGCTTATCCGGAAACCGATCTTTATAATCTGCCGGCTGAACGCGTGCAGGATGCAGCGGGCAAAGACTTGAGGGTTACCGTCAGCGGGCCGGATGGTCCGTTTCATGCTGTTATCTGGAAAATTATGATCGGCCGTATCCCGCTCCATCTGCTGGATACCAATATCGCCGATAATACTTCCGCCCATCGTGAAATTACGTCGAGTCTGTATGTCGGGGATGCCAAAATACGACTGGCCCAGGAAATCCTTTTGGGCATCGGTGGCATGCAGGCCCTTGACCTCCTGGGAATTACGCCCAAAGTCCTGCATATGAATGAGGGGCATACTGCTTTTGCCAGCCTGGAACGGCTGGCGAAGACCATGGCTGAAAACAATGTCGACCTTAAAACCGCCCTGGAAATCGTCCCCCGAACCACCGTGTTTACCACCCACACCCCGGTGGCGGCCGGACATGACGAATTTCGGGTGGAGATGGTCAAACCCTATCTGAAGCCCTTTGAAGAACGTCTTGGAACAACCGTAGATGAAATTTTATCATGGGGGCAACCGGAGGGATCCAGCAAAGATGCGCCTCTTTCCATGTTTATCCTGGCCCTGCATATGGCGGCCCATTGCAACGGTGTCAGCAAACTGCACGGGTCGGTGGCGCGAAAAATCTGGTCTTTTGTCTGGCCCCAGCGACCCCAGGAAGAAGTACCCATTGCTCATATTACCAATGGCATCCATATATCGTCTTTTATTTCCCAGGAGTTTGCCTATCTCTTCGATCGCACCCTGGGTCCCGATTGGTATATGGGTTCCCGCAAACCGGAAAACATTCAACGCATTGATGAGATCTACGACGAAGAATTATGGCGCGCCCACGAAATGAACCACTCCCGTCTGATACGCACTTGCAGACAGCAACTGGTCAAACAGTACGCCCGGCGCAATGCGCCTCACAATGTGCTGGAGGCTGTCGAAGCGGCCCTTGATACGGATGCACTAACCATTGCCTTTGCCCGGCGTTTTGCAACCTACAAGCGGGCGAATTTACTTCTGCAGGACATGGATCGTCTGGAAGCGATCGTCAACAACCAAACCCGCCCGGTTCAGTTTATCTTTGCGGGCAAAGCCCATCCCAAGGATGATGAAGGCAAGGAGTTGATCAAGCGCCTGTTTCAGTTTGCGAGCAAACCGGAGGTGGCCAGCAAGATCATCTTCCTGGAAGACTACGACATGCATCTGGCACGTCATCTGCTGCAAGGAGCCGATGTATGGCTCAACACTCCCCGGAGGCCTTTGGAAGCCTGTGGAACCTCCGGGATGAAAGCGGCTATCAACGGGGTCCTGAATGTCAGTATCCTCGATGGATGGTGGGATGAAGGATATACGGAAGAACGCGGCTGGCAAATTGGAAACGGCAAGGAATACGAAGATCTGGGTTATCAGGATGCCATCGAGAGCCAGGCGCTCTACAATGTACTGGAAAATGAAGTCATTCCCTGTTTTTATG
>JBATKU010000692.1:0-3047 GCA_049669725.1 Desulfobacterales bacterium | reverse complement strand
GTCTTTAGCATAAGCTCCGGTGGTAACGGCCAGAAGAACAATCAGACTAAAAATAATAATCTTTTTCATTTCCAAACCCTCCTTCAATGTTGTTGTTTGGCAGATTCGATGATGGACCACGTTGGCCCCCTCGTGCTGATTAGCCTTGACATCGGCTAATCAAAAAAATGGATTTTTACCGCTAATTTCTTTTTAATCACCTCCTTATGGTTAAGTTATTCCGCATTTAAGTACAATCTCATTCGGGCTTCCATCTGCAGGTGTTAAAGTGATCCGAAACATTCATTCCCGGCGGCACCAGGGCATCACAAAATTCCAGATCGGATGGGTCCAGATGAACATCCGTGGCCGCCAGTAAATCGTTGAAATGGTCCCGGGTTCGCGGGCCGATGATGGCTCCGGAAATTCTCGGCTGGTGCAGGATCCAGGCCACTGCCAGCTGCGGCAGGGTACAGCCCTTTTCAGCTGCTCGTTTTGCCAATTGCTGTGAGATTTCGATTCCCTTTTGAGTAATGCGCTCAGCGTAAATTTCCTTGAAGGCGCCACGGCTGCCGGCCGGCAGGTTGCCGGCATCCTGGTAGCGGCCGGCCAGAACGCCCTGGGCCAGGGGGGACCAGGAAATAATGCCCAGGTCATATTCCCGGCACATGGGGACAATTTCGTTTTCAATCCGGCGATCGAGCAAATTATAAGGCGGCTGCTCGCAGACAAATTTGGGATAGTGGTGTTTATCAGCGATCCAAATGGCTTCCACCACTCGCCAGGGTGGGTGGGTGGAACAGCCGACATGTCTGACCTTACCCTGCCGGACCAGCAAATCCAGGGCGGCCAGGGTCTCTTCCTGGGGGACGTTGAAATCGGTGCGGTGGAGAAAATAAATATCGATGTAATCCGTTTTCAGGCTGCGCAGGCTGTTCTCGCAGCCTTCCAATATGTGATGTCTGGAATTACCGCTGTCATTGGGCCCGTCTCCCACAGGCAGAAAAACTTTGGATGTGATAAAAACCTTTTTTCGTTTTCCATTGACCCTGAGGGCTTCGCCGATGACGCGCTCGCTTTCCCCCCCGGCATAGACATCGGCACAGTCGAGAATATTTATGCCGGCATCGATGGCGGCATCAATGATCCTAAAGGAATCCTGTTTAGGGGTCTGATGGCCGAAGTTCATGGTACCCAGTGCCAGTTCGGAAATTTTCAGGCCCGATCGGCCCAGACGGCGGTATTCCATTAAATCATTCTCCGGCGGGTTGTACCGCTTTATCAGGCGCTCATCCTGACATCCTGCTGTTGATTTTCGACTTCCTGCTTTAGCGTTGCAATGGTTTTGGTAAAATGCAGCCGCATTAAATTTTCGGCCGCATCAGAGTCTCTATCGCTGATGGCTCTGATAACGGACAGATGCTCATGAATCGTTTCGTTGGGAGATCTCACCAATCCTTCCGAGGAGATCACCTGGTAGCTGAAGCTGATAATGTTATAGGTCTGAAGGATGCTTTTTAAGAATTCCTTGGTAGCAACGTCGACCACAAAATTATGGAAACCGCGGTCTTCTCTGGAATAGGCTTTGATGTCAGTGATATCCACCGACGGATCAAATTGGTGAAAGAATCTGTTGAGTTGGCTTATCTGGGGGTCGGTAATATGGCGAGCGGCCCGTCTGGCTGCCAGGCCTTCTAAAACTTCCCGCAGCTCAAATATGCTGACCATTTCCTGCATGCTGAAAAAGCGCACAAAATAGCCCCGGCGCGGTTTGGCTTCGACCAGTTTTTCATGTTCGAGATATTTGATGGCACTGACCAGCGGTGTTCGGCTGATGCCCAATTCCCGGGCCAGCTTTTCCTGGGGGATCTTTTCGCCCGGCAGGAGTTTGCGGTCGATAATCATGTTCTTGAGGATTAGATAAGCCTTTTGGTCTAAATTCTCGTGTTCGGCTCCCAGATTGACCATCGCAGCATCCTTTCTGAAATCATTAATGTGAATCTCAAAAAGCGTTGAGCACTTATTTAATAGGAATGGTTACCATTTGCATTTTGTATTTTGCATACAAAATTCAGTATCGCTTTCGAATGATCATGTCAAGAAAAAAACTTATAAAAATATTAGTAATAAATCTAAAATTGGTTGATAATGAAAAGCTGCACCGGCAGGACAACAACCAACAGGACCGTGGTAAAAAACCAGCACGAATTGGCCAGATCCAGATCCAGGTCGTAAATGGACGGTGGTATTAGGGCGTTAAACGCTACCGGCATGGAGGAGAGGATGATCACGACCTTGAGAGGCAACCCGCCATTAATCTTATCGAATCCGAGCAGGTAGGCCAGGGAGGTGATCAATGCCGGCACCAGGGCAAACTTGATGATGGAAACCGAAACGCACTCTTTAATATAATCGCGAACGCGCCTGAATTTCATCGCCAGGCCGATGGATGACAACAGCATGATGGCTGCCAGGGGCACAAAAACGGTGATTACGGTTTTAAAGAATCCGGGGCGGGGAACGCTGCTGGTATTCAGGAGACTACCAATGATGATACTGGATAATGCTACAATGATAAAAGGATCCCTGGTCAGACTTTTAATTCGATCAAAGATTTTCTCTTCCCGTGAGGTGCGACTGTAATATTTGGCAATGGGGAATCCGATGGCATAATAGAATAATTCCTCGAATAATTTATAAATGGCCACCAGGGCAAAGCCAGCCTCACCCAGAAAAACAAAGCAAACCAGGGCGCCAATGGTTCCGATATTCGTAAAAGAACCACAACCAAACATTGCGCCTTTCTTTTTAGGCGGCAGACTGAGCATGTGCGCAACCCCAAGGGACAGAGCACCCCCGGCAAGCAGGGCGCAAAGCCCAACAAAGGGCAGTGCAACCAGGCCGACATTTTTAATACTGACCATCCAGATGGCCCCAACAATCGCCACCGGGTTCAAAAAGAGCAAGGCGACTTTCTGGAGCAGTTTTCTAAATTCGTCGATAGGGACCGGCAATTTGATGAGTTTGTGATTGACAAGGATTTGAAGGATATAACCCAGTGCCAGCCC
>JBATKU010000691.1:0-1734 GCA_049669725.1 Desulfobacterales bacterium | reverse complement strand
CACCTCACCCATATAGGCATCCGGGGTCTTTTGCAGATATGAGAACGTACCCGCGTAAGTAACTTTTGAGCGCGACTGTTGGGAAATCCCCGTAGCACACCCCGTCACAAGCATAATGGAAAAAATACCGAGAATGTACCCGTATGGTTTGATGGTTATGTTCTCCTGTTACCAGTGATAGGGATAATGGCGATACCGATACCAATGGTAGGGATATGGATAAAACCAGGGTTCATAATAAGGATCGGGGTAGTACGCTTGATCTTCCGGCCAAAGGTATATTTCACGGCTTTGAATCTTGAGATATGGCTGGGAAAAATCATTGATTTTTTCGACCACAGAGCCGACCACTGTGCCTGCCACGGTAATTTTTCGATCCTTGATGTAAACCTCCGGGTCCAAGAAGCCCTTTTGCGAGATTATGAATCTTCCTTCTGAATAATCCTTTGATTTGGGCTCTTCTGTAACCCCCAGCGGTGCTTGCAAAACTCGAATAATGGTTTGATCCGTCAAATTATCGGTTTCCAGGATGTACCCGCCCAGGATCACGGTATCTCCAAGATATTTATCCGATTCTTGAAGAAGTATTTTAAAATCAACCGGAGGTATCGCATCCGTCCGGATTTTTTGAGAGATAACCGAACAGGACCCGGTAAAAACCGTAATCAGTATTACCAGCAATACACTTTTAAAAACATTCATCATGCCGGATTCCTTTAAAATTAAGGTGATAACTTCCGAACTTAATTCGCCTCGCCCCGCCTGCCACGCAAGGCACGAGCGGGCGGGCACGAGAGGGCAGGTCACAATTGGATAGCAATTATCAAAAATATTTTCCAGTTGGCCCGCGTCTGAGTTACCAACGATCAACTACACTTTTCAATAAATCCTAACAGAGTATTTTTTAATTTTACTTTCTGGTATTTCTCTTTGTAGTTAAATACATCGTGCTCCACATAACGATTAAAGAATTCGTGCGGTGTTTTGCCGGGCACAATGTAGAGTGTTAATGAAACGGTTGTCTCGCACCCGGGGATTTCGGGAGCAGTAATAATAGGGTCGGTTTTTGCAATCCAGACAACAGTCGCAAGCATTTCAAGGTGTTTCATTAATTCATCCCGCCATGTTTCCAACGCTTCAACCTCATTGTCAACCACGGGTATGGCGTCTAAAACATCCACAAGTTCGGCTTCAGGCGTACTGTCGATCAGGGACTCAAAAACAGACCGGCTGGTGGTGACAAAAAGTCCGGAACCTTCTTGATCCTGTTGCATAAGACGGCTCCAGGCGTGTATCCGCTCTTTTGTCATGTAATACCCCTGATCATGGGCTTCCAATGTTTTTTCAAGAGCAATTTCTTCATCAAGATCCTGGTTTTCGCCCTTAAGGTCCGTCATAAAATCCTGTTCCATTGCTTCTATGTTCTTCAGATCCTGAGTTAATGTCAGGTTCTGCATGTCATATTCCTGGGCAAGATGAAGAAACAATGCGGCATTAAGCAGAGGGTCGGGTTTTTCTTGCGACCGGTTTTGACGTCCCTCTTTGCTTTTGATATCCGCCGTTATCTGTCTTGTTGAGTCTTCATCAAAAAACGGAACCTTATCGGTTCTGTATTTTAAAAAAGCGATTTCGCTTCCCTGGTGCAAATTTGCCCAAGACCGGTATTGTTTGACAATGGCATCAAGTTTGTCTCCGTCATATTTCACGGGTATCCGAATGTCGAGAATACCGCTT
>JBATKU010000690.1:0-2922 GCA_049669725.1 Desulfobacterales bacterium | reverse complement strand
ACCTGGTCAAGCAAATTCTGGCATTCAGTCGTCAGGCGGAGCAGCAACTGGCTCCCGTTAAGGTGAAGCACCTGGTCAAAGAGGCCCTCAGATTGCTGCGGGCATCACTGCCCAGCACGGTTGAAATTCGGCCAAACATTCAAAGCGATTCGGCCACCCTGGCGGACCCGACCCAGATTCACCAGGTCGTGATGAATTTGTGCACCAATGCCGAATTTGCTATGCGCGAGGCGGGGGGCATCCTGGAGGTCAGTCTGTCAGACGTTTCAATAGATTCCACCCTCAAAGTCCAAAGGCTTGATTTGATCCCCGGTGATTATTTGTGTTTGAGCGTTGGTGATACCGGTCACGGTATGCCCGAAGATGTGAAAGCACGGATATTTGAGCCGTTTTATACCACCAAGGGACGGGATAAGGGAACGGGCATGGGACTTTCGGTGGTTCATGGTATTGTCAAAAGCCACGGCGGCGCCGTAACCGTAAAAAGCGAGCCGGGCAAGGGCAGTACCTTTGAAGTATTTCTGCCGAAAATTGAAATGAAAACTGCGCTTGCCGCCGATGACAACCTGGCGTTTCCGACCGGAGATGAACGCATTCTTTTTGTCGACGATGAAAAGGTCCTAACAGATATGGGCCGGCAGATGCTGGAACGCCTGGGCTACAGGGTCGTTTGCCGAACCAGCAGCATTGAAGCCCTGGAGCTGTTTAAAGCCCAGCCGGGTAATTTTGATCTGGTGATCACCGACATGACCATGCCCAATATGACCGGTGATAAACTGGCCGCCGCCCTGATGGACATCCGGCGCGATATCCCGGTGATCCTCTGCACCGGATTCAGCGAGCAGTTCACCGAAGAAAAGGCCAAAAAATTGGGCATCCGGGAGTATATCCTCAAGCCCATGGTCATGAACAAGCTGGCCCAGACTGTGCGGGGGGTGCTGGACAATGGGTCATCAGGGTGAGGGCATTGCGACATGACCGACCAATATTTGGATATCGACAATTAATTATGAATTCACTGGCTCTTTCTATCAAAAATACTAATTTAGGCGGATGCGGGTGACGCTTTCAATGTCAACCAGGAAAAGGGGGTTGAAATGAACAAAAGTTTGATCATATTTTTATTATTGGGCTTATCGTTTTTCCGGGTGGTCATGCAACCGGCACAGGCGGAGATGGTTCAATTTGATTTGAACTATGTTTACAGCGGTACCCCACCACCAGGGTTAAATGACCCATGGGCACGGGCTACTTTTGATGATGACAACACCGCCGGAAGCGTAACTCTGATTTTGGAGGCGCTCAACCTGACTGACAACGAGTTTATCACTGAATGGTACTTTAACTTCAATCCAGCAAAAAATTTAGATTCACTTGCGGTTGATGGGGCCAGTAGTGATGTTAGCGCCGTCAGTAGTCTTGGTATAGAATTGGCAGAAAATAATTTTAAAGCTGGTGGCAATGGATTTTATGACATTTTTTTTGATTTTCCTAAGAGCAATGGGCCATCTTCGGACCGTTTCGAATCCGGCGATGTGGTGACCGTCGCTTTTGATCTGCTTGGACTTGTCGCAACAGACTTTGATTTTCTCAGTACCGGCGAGCATGGTAGCCAAGGATCGTTTGCTTCAGCAGCCCACATTCAGGCCATCGGAATAGATTCCGAAGACAGCGGCTGGATCGCCGACAATCCCAATCCCGTGCCAGAACCGGCGACGATGCTCCTTGTCGGCTCAGGGGTTATTGGTTTAGCAGGTTTTGGCCGTCAGCGCTTAAAAAAGTGGCTGTTTAAACAATAATTAACTCAAAGGCAGAGGTGTTCAGAGAACGGTTCCTTTTGGGGATAATCGCTCTTTAAAACCAATGGGCTTAGGGGGTCCAGTCCGGATCGTTGTTGATGGTCGGGTCGCCGGATCGGCTGAATGTCAGTTGAAAATCTCTTATTTCAACGATTTGGGTATCGGATGTGCCGGCTGCCGTTGTGAAACCGAACAGGAATCTTTCAAATTTAGCGTGATCCGCTGGCGTTAATTCAACAACCTGCTCAAACGGTAGATCTGGCACGCCGGCAGGAGAATAGTTATATTCCAGGGTGGTGTCCTGAAAGGCTGTCCCCTTTATATCACTGCAATCACTCTGGGCGCATTGCCTTATCCATGTCAGCAAGGTATATTCATAGTTCCCGTTGGCATTGGCTGAGACGGCGCGTGTTACTTCCGTTCGTGCGGCCCAGGGGCCTCTTTGCGTCGAACTGCCATTCAGCCAGTTGTTGACGCTATCAACCACAACCTCTGAGTCCAGTTCGGCGCGCGTCAGAAACCCTTGCTGAAAATTCACATAGGTGTTTCTGTAATTTCGGGGCTTAGCCAGCGATGCAATCCCATAAAAATTAGCATCATTTGACCCTATATAAATTAAGCCATCGCTTGTAAATCCATCGCCAACAAGGGCCGGTGATTGTGGTACAATCGCTCCGGTTGCAAATTCCCACAATTTTACGCCGTTGGGGAGAATGGCATAAACCTTTGTATCCCCTGATCCAAAAAAAACGGTTCCATCGGACCTGACAATTGGAGAAGATTCCACCGCACCACCAGTTGTAAACGGCCAGCTCAACCCTTTGGCAGTTCCGTCCGGATTAATGGCATGCACTTTACTATCGTCTGATCCGATATAAATGGTGCCGTCGTTGGGATCCAACCCGGCAGTTGACTCCACTTCGTTGCCGGTAGCATAACGCCATTTTTCGGTTCCATCCGGAAAGATAGCGTAGACATTATTATCATCTGCACCCACATAAATGGTTCCGTCGCTGGGGTTGACAATCGGCGAGGAATTGATTTCATTCGGTTCGGTCAAAATCGGGAAACGCCATTCTTCAATTCCGGTAGAGGTATTCACAGCGTAGAGGTTATTATCATT
>JBATKU010000689.1:0-1654 GCA_049669725.1 Desulfobacterales bacterium | reverse complement strand
ACTTGAAATGGAAATGGCTTTGTGAAGCGGTATAGATGTCATTGACAGTCGGACGCGGCCGCAAGGAGAAGCTAAAATGAAAAGCAACAAACAACTGGCGATTCTATTACTGTCAGCCCTGGTGGCGATCCCCATAATCGTATTGATGGAAAACGTGCTGTCGAAAACTGCGAATCCCGATCTGGCCAGGGTTGAGTTCTTTGTCAGTTGATACGATGTGGCTGAAGAAGTCTTTGAAGGGCTGAAAGGGGTCGAGCATGCTATCAGTGACTTTCATGATGCCACGGAAACCAACATCGTCTGGTATGATCCGGCTTTAATCAGAGTTGGCCAGATGGAGAAAGCCTTAATAGATGCGGGAGCTTACCTGGGAACTGCAAAATAAAATTTGGACTTAACTGGCATAAAAGACGGGCGCTTACTCATATGATCAGAGAGGGATGAACGCTTTATTTGAACAGCGTGAATAACTAAAAGATGAAACAGGGAGTGCAATCATGAAAACAATCGTTATACTGGGAATAATGATCCTGACAGGATTTATCCTGTTTGGATTTCAACATACGAAAAATCAAAGACAGGCCGAGGCAATGGAGATGGACAAAAAATACGACGATAAAAATTTAGCCACTGCAACCTTTGCCGGGGGATGTTTCTGGTGCACGGAATCGGATTTTGAAAAGGTTGACGGCGTGGTCGAAGTCGTATCCGGCTATACGGGCGGCGATGAGGAAAACCCGACCTATGAGCAGGTATCCTCCAGCGCGACCGGACACTATGAAGCGGTTCAGGTTTACTACGATCCGTTGAAGATCAGCTATGCCGACTTGCTGGAAGTATTCTGGGGCCATGTCAACCCGACCGATGCCGGAGGCCAGTTTGTCGACCGGGGCCCGCAGTATCGTTCGGCCATCTTCTACCACGACGATGAACAAAAAGCGCTGGCTGAAAAATCAAAGGCGGCGATGGATAGCTCTGGCGTATTTAAAACGCCCCTGGTTACCCCGATTGTGCTGCTTAAGCAATTTTATCCGGCTGAAAAATACCATCAGGATTACTACAAGAAAAACCCGCTCCGCTATAAATGGTACCGCTCCGGCTCGGGGCGTGACCAGTTCATAGAAAGTATCTGGGGCAATATGCCTGCAAAAAAGACTTCGGCGGAGCCGGATTCAAAATATACCAAACCCGACGACACGGTTTTGAAAGAAAAGTTGACCCCCATGCAGTACAAGGTAACTCAGCGCGAGGGCACCGAACCGCCATTTAAAAATGAATACTGGGACAACAAAAAAGACGGAATCTACGTTGATATTGTTTCCGGCGAGCCGCTGTTCAGCTCAAGCGACAAGTTTAAGTCCGGCACCGGCTGGCCCAGTTTCACCAAACCCCTGGTGCCGGAAAACATTGTGGAGCGTAAGGACCGCAGCCTGTTCATGGTTCGCACGGAAGTCAGGAGCAAGCACGGTGATTCCCATCTCGGGCACGTTTTTGCGGACGGACCGCCGCCGACCGGATTGCGCTACTGTCTCAACTCCGCGGCGCTGCGCTTTGTTCCCAAAGAAGATCTTGATAGTCAGGGATACAGTGATTTCCTGGATCTATTTTCAAAATAAGCATTAATGCTTTTTGTTTGACACGTAGTTGTCAGTGT
>JBATKU010000688.1:0-1622 GCA_049669725.1 Desulfobacterales bacterium | reverse complement strand
GCCTTGGAAACCTTTCTTTGCAAGGGTCAGAGGCGTGGACAAGCCGAGGAAAGTCAGTCGCGAGATTGAGCTCGAATACAGCTTTTACCGATGCTCATCATGGAAAATCGGCCAAGCCTATCAACGTCTTGTGCCTGACAAGATGTGGTGCACAGCCAGTGATCATGATTTTATAGAGAAGCAAGCCGGAGGTGAAAATGAAGACGGCGGCGATTTATGCGAGGGTCTCTTCGGAGCGACAAAAAGAAGAGCAGACTATTGCCAGCCAGATCGCCGCCTTGATCGAGTACGCCAAACAAGAGGGTTACACGGTTCCCGTTGAATGGATCTTTCAAGATGAGGGATACAGCGGTACAACGCTGGTTCGGCCCGGCCTGGAACAGGCACGTGATCTGGCGGCTGAGGGACAAATTGAAAATATTCTGATCCATTCGCCTGACCGTTTGAGCCGCAAGTATGCGTATCAAGTCCTTCTGGTCGAGGAGTTTGCCAGGCATGGCGTTGAGATCGTATTCGTCAAATCGCCTCAAGTCCGGACGCCTGAAGACCAGTTATTGCTTCAATTCCAGGGCATGATTGCCGAGTATGAGCGTGCACAAATAGCCGAGCGGACCCGTCGCGGGAAACGACACCGTGCCAAATCTGGCTGTATCAACGTGCTTTCAGGGGCTCCCTACGGTTATCGGTATATCAAAAAGACCGAAACCTCCGATGCATACTATGAGCTTATAGCACACGAGGCCGATACGGTTCGCCATCTTTTTGAACTGTACACCAACAACGGTTTCAGTATCGGCGCGATCACCGCATGGCTAAACGAGAATGATATTCCAACCCGCAAGAAGAAAAGTCGCTGGGAGCGTTCAACCGTATGGGCAATGTTGCGAAATCCGGCTTACAAAGGCACCGCCTGTTTTGGCAAGACGGAAGCGGCACCCCGACAGAGGATTACACGGCCTTTACGGCAGCAAGGCGGTTTTTCTCCTCGCTGTAGCAGCAATCGGCAACGGCCCAGGGAAGAATGGATCGAGATCGCTGTCCCCCGGATCATCAGTGATGAAGTTTTCGCCGTGGCTGAAGAAAGGCTGGAAGACAACAAAAGATTTTCTCCTCGGCGCACAATTGAGCCGACGTTGCTTCAGAGTATGTTAGTATGCGGCGAATGTGGTTATGCTTATTATCGAACTTCCACCCGGACGTCCAAACGAAAAATTTACTACTACCGGTGCCTGGGTTCGGATGACTACCGTCACGTCAATGGCAGATTATGTCAAAACAAGCCGATCCGCCAGGATTACCTGGACGAAATCATCTGGGAACAAGTCATCCGGTTGCTTGAAAA
The DNA here is from genome assembly GCA_049669725.1 of Desulfobacterales bacterium. GTDB lineage: Bacteria > Desulfobacterota > Desulfobacteria > Desulfobacterales > JAFDCJ01 > JAFDCJ01. The sequence goes on along the minus strand of JBATKU010000688.1, from coordinate 280 downwards.
TCCGGATCTGATCCGCCATGAAATCGGACAAAGAATCAAAAAGATCCAGAATTCCAATCCGACCAAAAAACGCAAGGATGTGCTCGATAAGGAAATCAGGCGACAGCAAAAGGGAATAGAAAAGTTGTTGGATGCATATCAGGAAGGTCTCTTGGAATTGGACGAACTGCGAAATCGATTGCCGGGTCTGCGAAAAAGAAAAGAAGCTTTACTTTCGGAGAAGCGAAACCTGGAGGCGACAGTTGCTGATCGGCAGACCTTCTTACGGCTGGCAGACAAT
>JBATKU010000687.1:0-2344 GCA_049669725.1 Desulfobacterales bacterium | reverse complement strand
GATAAAAATAAGGGAAAACTCTACAATCAGCTATTCGAGGCCAGGCAAGAGGGTGATTATGTTGACTTTGTATATTTTGATAGCGATTTAGTCGAACCCTGGGTACTGAAGGTCAAAGAGTTTATAGACGATATTAAACATCACTCTCAAAATTAGTACCTGCTTTCTTGGCTCCTTGCCTCCCGGTCTTTGTTCTATAACCTCCGTCATTTTTCTTTGTTTTTTGCTTCCTCTGATAACAACCCCATCGCAATAATCAGATGGATAAATGCTAAGAGCAATAAACTACCCCGCCACAAACAACGGGGTATCAACCGGAATCTTTTTTAAGGCCCTAAGGGACGGGAAATTAATCCCTCGTCCGCCTGGCGGATTAAGATAGAAACCATTTCGACTTGACATCCAATCGTTTAAAGTTTATATTTCATAGTATAAACTATAGACAAAAGGAGTTCACCATGCATGCATCTGCCAAAGATTTAAGATTTTATTCTAAAAACCTTCTTGAAGCGGTTTTTCGGGGTGAGGAGGTCATCATCACCTATCGCGGTAAACCCTGCGCAAAATTGACCCCTCTTCGGGAGGATAATAAAAAGCAGATACAATCCGATCCTCTTTTCGGAATCTGGAAAGACCACGATGACAGCAAAGATGTATCAGAATATGTCAGAAATCTCAGAAAAGGCAGGTTTTGATGTTAGTTGATACCGATGTACTCGTCTGGTATATGCGCGGAAACGAAAAAGCCAAACGGGCGATAAGAAATCTGACAGAATTCTCTATATCGGTTGTAACCTACATAGAGCTAATACAGGGGCTTCGCAATAAAGAAGAGTTGAATGTCCTGAGAAATTCTCTTAAGGGATGGAACGCGGATATTATTTATATCAATGAAGAAATCTCAACCAAAGCCATGTTTCTGGTTGAACAGTATTATCTCAGTCATTCGATCCAACTGGCAGATGCTTTGATTGGCGCCACCGCAGTAATTTACGGCCTACCTTTGCACACATCCAATACTAAACACTACAAAAAAATAAAGAATATCATCATCAAAAAATTCCACCCATAAGCACATGGCAAGATTTGAAAAAATGAATGACCCCACCGCAAGCGGATGGGGTCATTCATTTAGAGTCTGTAATCGACCGAATAAAAGAAGGCTGGCAGCGGAGTAAGAGATCAGGTGACGATTTTTACCTCGATAGTGTAGCCTTGAATTTGCATGGTTTTTACTCAGGGTTGGAACGTATTTTTGAATTGATAGCAAGTTCCGTGGACAGCAGCAAGCCTGACGACAAAGAATGGCATAAAACTTTATTGTACCAAATGGCACAGGAAGTACCACAGGTTAGATCTGCAGTTATTTCCGAAAAATCCCGTAGCCGTCTTGATAAATTAGCCGCAGACAAACGCAGACAGCCGCAGACATTTAGACCGGCCGACCTGGCCGGCCTAAAGTTACTATCGCTTCGCGATTGATCATTTAAAATGAATATTAATGATATTACTTATCAAATCAGAGGAGCCGTATTTGAGTTAAATAGGGTGTTGGGCCATGGATTTCTTGAAAAAGTTTATGAGAAAGCCTTGATGATTGAGCTCAGCAGCCGGGGGTTGAGTGTTAAGAACCAGGTGCCGCTTAAAGTTATTTATAAAGAGCAAATTGTTGGTGAGTATTTCGCTGACCTACTGGTTGAAGGCAGGGTACTAGTCGAGATAAAGGCCGTTAAGCACCTGTTGAAAGAACATCAGGCACAGTTATTGAACTACCTTAAAGCGACCGGAATCCAAGTTGGTTTACTTGTAAATTTCACCAAAAATAAAGCTGAAATAAAGCGAATGGTTTTGGATTTGCCCGAAGGGCAACGGGAATAATGTCCGGCCACGTCGGCCGGATATTGTCTGCGTGTGTCGAGGGAGCGAAGCGAGAGTGCGGCTATTAAATATAATCATATCAAAACTCATATCTATCTATTGGATCAATTTACACCAACTAACTTGGTGAAGAACCACAAATTAAAATAGGAGCTGTGGAGACATTATTCGGGTTTCTTCCTTTTTTCCAAATCCGAATTCCCTGGCCCAGACCTATTATTATAAAGATGGCCAATAAAGGCTGCAAGTCCTGAGGATAGGTATCGGCGCCATTTAATCGACGTCGTCGCGCCAGGGCGGGCCGCATTCCCCATTCTGCATTTCAAAATTATGTTTACAGGATTTTCCAGAATAATTGAAGAGCGCATTCGCAAGGCCCAGAAAAAAGGGGTGTTTGATAACCTTGAAGGGTCAGGCAAACCCCTGAATTTAGAAAACGACAGCCACATAGCGGAAGATCTCAGGC
>JBATKU010000686.1:0-3703 GCA_049669725.1 Desulfobacterales bacterium | reverse complement strand
GTCTAATATAGGCTTGGAAATCCTGTATTACATGGTCAAATTTTTCCTGGAAAAAATAAAGCATTCCTCTTTTTTCGTAAGCTTCTGCCAGCATTGGATCCAGTTCCAAAGCCTTGGAGAAATATTTGATCTTCGTAGAGGTTAAATTACTATTAAGTCCAAGGTAAAAGTAGTCCATTGCATTTTCACCATAAACAGAAAGCGATGACAGCATAAAAAATATCAGATAGCAGATGACTTTTTTCTGCATTCAATTACCTTTTTTTAATCTTAGTGTTGAATCACACCAGATACCAAGATCGCATCTTTAACAATTTGATAGATATCAAATTCGTACCGTAAATATCAAGCCATTTTCATTTCGAAGATATCCATTCCGTATCCCGGATCTGGATTCGTTGTGACACCATGAGATAACCTCACGAAAATCAGGCTTGTCAAAACCTCCGGGTAAAGGCCCCGGTTACCCGGCGCCCTCCCCACAGACCCGGACGTGCGGGACTCCCGCATCCGGTTCCTCGGTTCTGATTCTTTTAACCGAATCAGAAACCAACCAGGTTGTACCCCAGTTGGCGCATAACTTTGCTGCCCTGCCGACTATCTTAGATGTAGTGGACGATCCTGGGCATCGGAAGGGGAAATTTGTCATCGATGGAATCCAAATATTTCTGCCAATTAATGTAACCTTTGCGGGATCGGCGGCTCAACCAATACCGCCACAATCGCTTAGCATGATGATGAATACCACTCAGCGCCCTATAGTTGCCACTTATACCATAGTACTGATAGTGGCCACGAAGCTTGATACTCAGCATCTTATATTGCTCTTTTAGCGGCATATGGCGATTGCGCCTGACCCAACGCCACAAGGTCATCAAAAACCGCTTGACACTTTTCTTCCTCGTCTTCCGCTTAATAACCCAGTATCCCCTGTGTGACCTTGACCAGTAATGAGTAAAGCCCAGAAAATCAAATGTGCCATTCCTCTTTGCCGGGCTCACTCTGCCGCCCGGCTTACCGAACCTGATCAACTTCGTCTTCTCCGGATGAATGGCCAGCCCAAAACGGTTAAACCGCTTCGGAAGTATCGCCATAACCCGACGAGCGTCTTCTTCCAACTCAAAGCCAATAATAAAATCATCGGCAAAACGAATCAGGAAGCATCTGCCCTTCATCCGGGGTTTGACCTCTCTAACAAACCAATCATCCAATACGTGATGCAAGAATATGTTGCTCAGCATAGGGGAAACTACACCGCCCTGAGGAGTTCCCTTCTCAGGGTATGTAAGAACTCCTCCTTCCACCACCCCGGCGTTTAACCATTTCCCAATAAGCCTCAGTATCCCTCCATCATTGACCCGCTGCTTTATAATCTTGCGCAGCCAACTATGCTCCAAATTATCGAAGAATCCACTGACGTCCGCATCTAATATCCAGTTGATATTCATCTTCATCAACAGTTCCCACAGTTCGGGCATCGCCTGATGCTGACTGTGACCTTTGCGGAATCCATGAGAAAAATCATAGAAATCCTGCTCATAGATAGCTCCCAATAGCATTGCCACCGCCCTTTGGACTATTTTGTCCTCAAAGGTCGGTTTGCCTATCGGGCGATCACTATTTGCATCTTTCTCTACCCACACTCGCTCAACCGGAGGGGCTACATACCTCCCGGTTCGCAGTCGCTCGTGGAGATCCGTGAGGTTCTCGTCAAGGTTCTTAGCATATTCCTTAGCTGTCACCTTGTCTACCCCTGGCGCTGCATCCTTGCGGGTTAATCGAAAGGCCTCTCGAAAAAAATCCACATCAATCAAATGGGCCAGCGTGGTAAATACCATTTCTGGATAAGACACTGCCTGCTCCGCAATTTGCTGAAGTTTCGTTGATACAGTTTGTGATCTCGAAGTATCTCCCATATTTCCCTTCAACAAAACGTTATGCCCGGCTTCACCTTCCCTGCAGTGGGTCGCTTGGACCTCACTTCCCCACCTTCTCGATCAGACCATTCTATCTCTGACCATCGGTACTATGATCCACTAAGACTTCCAAATGTCCATCTCAGGTTCGTTCGTTCTTCACTATCCTCCCCTGATACCTTGTATCGTCCGTCTTTATTGTTTGTGTCTCTGCTTGAGGCAGACTCGTTGATGGGCGGGACTCTCCTCATCAACGCCGGGATTTCGCTACCGCTGGATTTCCTATTACCGTCACTTTACACAAGGAAACATTTGGATCTCCCAAGTTCCCAGGTTACCCCCCATGACCGCATGCCCTGGCCTCAGACCCCGGTGGTGTCCTGATCGCTCGCCATAACGCAATCAGAACTGCTGTCTTCCGTTAACACAAAAACGTCGACTTTGACTCCCGGTCTCCCGGAAAATGTCCAATGACCACAATGAGCAAGATTTCGGGGCTCCATACACAGCCTGCAGCCTTGATCCATCCGGCTTCGGACTCCCGTTACCGGGTTTGCCCGCGGATTTCACTACTGACCTGTTGGCTAAACTTTAATCAGGTGGGACTTTCCCAATTTAATATCGGAAGCACCCACTGGGTAACAATACCGAGTTTCATCCCAAAATGGGAATCCCAACGATCTGGATTTATCTTGGCGCGATGTGCTTTCTTGCCAGAACCAAAGGTCAAAGCATCTCAATTTCAAGTACATATATCGTATTTCTTACAGAAATGCAAAAAAGGCAAACCTTGTCAAATGGATTTGCCCTATTGAAAAACGATATCACAAGTATTTTGAAGCTCTGATATTTACATGTTCATTGCAGATGTACGATATCGGTAATCGGCCTGCATAAGCGGCTTGCGTGATTTTTCGCAAGTCCGGCTTAATGCAAAAGTTGGGCAATGGAGTTTGCCCGTTGTCAAAGTTGCCCGTGGCCCGCATTAACCTTTGTCTCTATTCCGGTCATCATACCAATACTTTTTTGCAAATTCTTCAACGCGCTTTGATGAGAAACACATTCCATACAGCGCGTATGCAATCAAGGAAAAATAATGCCAGTCTCCATGCTGATCAAACTTTCGCATGGAGGTGACTGCCTTTATAGAGGTTACACGGGTCAATTTTTGTCCGCGCGGTCCGCCCAGCTGCCGTAATCGCCACAGAAAATCAACATCCTCCGCGAACAGCTTTTGTTCATTGTACCCGCCTATAGCCACAAAATCACTCCGCCGACAAAAAACAACGCCTGTGTCCATGCCTGTTGCCCACGTCAGCGGCACCATGACCATATACGCCATAACGATACCCAAGGACACACGCTCCATACTGACACCGGTTGCACCCGCGATCACCCTGTTGTTTAAGATAGCACGATCAATCGCATTAAACGTGTTGGGATGGATTCGGCTGTCGGCGTCTATAAACGTTAGGATTTCTCCTTGGGAGGCAGCTGCGCCAGCATTACGTACAGCGGCAATGACGCGTTTTTCTTCATGGACAAGCAGGCATCCACGAGCACTAGCGATCTCCGCAGTTCTATCAGTAGAGGCATTATTAGCGACGATGACTTCAATTGCGTTGCTGCCACCCTTATAATGAAGACGTGCGATCTCCACCGAGTCAAGCAACGCAGGAAGATAGTCTTGCTCATTATGAGCTGGGATAATCAGCGAAAACCGAAAAGCAGCCCTTCTTCTCACGTTTAAGTTTTTTTCCTCCACACTGCGACTCACCATATTTGTC
>JBATKU010000685.1:0-5206 GCA_049669725.1 Desulfobacterales bacterium | reverse complement strand
CATCTATTTAATGACTACTTCACAATCCAAATTTTCACCTTTAGTCTCGATCGTTATGCCGGTATACAACGGGGCACGTACACTGAACGAATCTGTTGATTCTGTTCTGGCACAGACTTTCCATAATTTTGAATTAATCATTTGCAATGATGCTTCGACTGATGAAACCGGTATCATTTTGGAGAAATTTTTGGATGAACGCCTTCGGGTCATACATAATGAGTCAAATTTGGGAGAAGGTCAAGCACGTGATCGGGCGATTGAGTCGGCTTGTGGGGTTTGGTTGGCGTTCATTGATGCCGATGATGCCTGGGCACCCGAGCGGCTGGAAACACTGTTGGACCATGCAGATGCATCGCTCAACCAAATGATGTTTGATGATATTTTGGAATGCCACGATACAGATCATGGTATGGCTCCATGGCGTGTTCTACGCGGGAAATATGCATTCGGTGGCAATGGTATTTCAGCCGTGGAAGTGCCTATTGAGGACTTTGTCTGCCAAAAGCGTTTACTGTTAAAGCCACTATTACCCTTGAGGTCTATCAGGGAGTATCATATTTGTCACGGGTGCCGTCGATTTGCTGCTGATACTGAATTTTTTCTACAGCTTTTAGCGCATGGTTTACAGCTTCTATATGTACCCAAACCAATGTATTACTACCGTATAACTCCGGGTTCGATGTCAGGTTTAACGAATCGTACGACTTTGATGCGGGAAGTTTTGGAGAATGCCATCAATCTATTTGAGAATGCCCCGGCCGTTCAAGCCGCGTTGCGCAAAAAAATTGCCAGGGTTGTTCGCGCTGAATATTATAATCCATTTGTCTGGGCACTAAAAAAGAAGCAATTAGGTGTTGCATTTCGAATGGCATATCGGGCTCCTTGGGTTATTCCTGAATTTTTTCGGCGCACTAGACACAGTCTGGTTTATCAAACGCATCGAATCCGAAACCGTGGTCGTACGAGGGGAATTCGATGAAACAAAGTATTACTTTCAATATCTTCGACGTACTCCACGTCATTCATTTGAGGATAAAAAAGCACACATAAAGATCGAAGAATCACCTAATAGCGGGTTTTTGAATTTGACGAGATAAACGATAAAAAAGGTAGCAGCGTAAAAAACAACAAAGAAAAGGCAGGAAAATTATGGAAGCAGTCATTCTCGCCGCCGGCATGGGTACCCGATTGGGATCATTGATTCCCAAACCATTAACAGCGATTCAAAATGAAAAGACAATTATGGACCTCCAGATTGAAAAATTATCACTGAAAAATGAAATTCAGAATATATTTCTGGTTGTGGGGTATAAAAAAGAAATCATCATGGAGAAATTTCCGGACTTGTTATTTGTTTATAACAATGCCTATGCCCGCACAAATACAGCCAAGAGTCTTTTGACGGCATTAACTAAAATAAATGATGATGTCCTCTGGATGAACGGTGATGTATATTTCGATGCGGAGATTTTGAATCTGATTCTTGAATCGAGCGATTCAGCCTGTTTAGTGAACAAAAGTGAATGTAATACCGAAGAAATTAAATACAGTTTAACCCCTGAGGGCTATATTAAAAACATATCTAAAACCGTGGAATCCTCTCAAGGAGAAGCCCTGGGGATAAACTTGATTCGAAAGAAAGATTTAGAAATTTTCACATCTGAACTCAGAAAGGTCACTGATACTGATTACTTTGAAAAAGCGCTCGAAAATCTTACCGTTGCCGGTAAAATCAAATTAAAACCCATCGATGTAGGCAGTTTATTCTGTCGGGAGATAGACTTCGAACAAGACCTGCTGGCAGTCCAAAAATACCATTCAAGTAAAAATGGAAGGAAATATTAGCATGGCGGTATGGCTCTATATTTTTAAACTAATGAGCCTGATTTTTGGGATATTTGTTCGTCCTTTGGCGTATCTTGTTCCCAAACAATGCAACTCAGTTCTGTTTATCGGGGGCGATAACGGACAATTTCGAGATAATATAAAATATTTATATCTTCATTTGCACCGCAGCCATCAGGAAAAATTCGAATATTATTTTTTAACCGAAGACAAAGAGGTATTCAGGGAACTTCAAATTCACAGTTTACCGGCATTATTATATCCGAAGTGGTCAACTGTTTTAGTAATGCTGAAAGCGTCAATTGTGATAGTAGACAATCTAGATTGGATAAGAAATCTAAAATACTATTTTTTGGTAAATACCTATAAAATTCAACTCTGGCATGGTTGCTCCATAAAAAGCCTTGGACTTGATAACGCTGTTTATAAAGAAAATTTAAAGGCAATTAGGTGGAGAATATGGTACTATCTCCAAGGGCGTTTTCCTAAATATGATCTGTTTCTTTCCACTTCCAAGATTAATTCTGAGAAAATATTTAAGCCGGCCTTCCTATTCAGCAAAATTATTGAGAGCGGCTATCCTAGAAATGACATTTTTTTCTCAACACCGGACAGTTTAGATTTAATTGGAACCGATAGAACCGTCATTGGAAGGGCAAAAGAGCTGAAACAAAATCAATACAAAACTATATTATATGCACCAACTTTCAGAGATACAGGATTCGGCGATGATTTTTTGGACAAAGAGGCGTTGAACATAAAAGAACTGGACGACTTTGCTATTAAAAATAAAATTCTCATTATTTTTAAAATTCATCCATGGCGGGAACTTCCGGTAGATTTCACAAATTTGAATAATTTAGTTAAATATAGCGATTCAGGTGATGTCTACCCTCTTTTACCGCTGATTGATCTGCTTATAACCGACTATTCATCCATTTTCTTTGATTTTTTGTACTTAAACAAACCGATAATATTTTTCCCATATGATTACGATAAGTATATTCGTGAAGATCGAAGCCTTAAATACGATTATAATTGGGTTACACCGGGCCCAAAATGTATGGACCAGAAAGATCTGCAGCTATGTATCAAAAAAACTCTTTTTGATAAAAAAGATGAATACCGCCAAAAACGTAAAGCAATTTTTGACATGTCTTTTTCACATAAAAACGGATCTGCGTCAAAACACATCATAGAAATCATTCAAGACGAAATCGCGGATTTGAAAGGGGATAAATTATATTTATTTAACAATCGATAGTTCTGCAGATACTTGTAATTACGCTGCCCCAATCTATATCAACCACGACCGTAGTCGATAAATCCACATATAATGATCATATCCCAGGCTCGCCGTATGATTATAGCAGGTTATTTCGCAACACGTCAGACCCTGACTGCGGCGTTGTTATGGCTGGTTGTTTATCCGTTGAAGATGGTAATCACACGCGACACAGATTTGATGGTGGTTGTCAGTTCTCCTGGTTTAGAATTTGCTGATAACAGCAAGTATTTTTTCGTTTACGCCGCAGAACTGGTTCGAAAAGGAGAACGCGTCGTTATGTTAACGACAAGCCGCACTGCTCAGAGGATGATTTCGGCAGCCGGAGGAGAGTCAATTGTGCATCCTTCCTGGCGATCTTTATTTTTGCTGTTAAAGTGTGGTACGATCATTATAGATTTCGACTGGTTCAAATTTGGTGCCTACCCTTTAACCCATGGTGCCAAACTGATTCAAATCTGGCATGGCGCACCTCTCAAGCATATTGAACTTGATTTATACAGGAAACGATTGGTTGGCATGCCAACCTGGCTGGTGGCTCTTTTAAAAATTCAAAAGACAATTATCGGCCGATATCCTTTTTATGATGTCGTTGTGGCGACCTCACAATGGTTTATCACCGAAGTCTTTCAACATTGCTTTAAGGCTAAGCAATTCATCGCAACAGGTTACCCTCGAAATGATATTCTATTTAGTTGGCCTGATCCTGGCAGTATTTCTCACCGACTGGCTTGGATCAACGTTGATAGAAAGGTCCTTGAGACAGTTAGCGCTGCTCGGACCGATGGGCATAAGATATGCCTGTACGTACCAACTTTCCGAAAGGATATGGCCGGACCGTTTGAAAAAGAGATCAATTTGTCACGTTTGTCTGCATTTGCCAAAAAAAAAGAATTGCTTGTTGTGCTGAAATTGCATCCGTTCATGCATGGGCAGTGCAATATCGATCGGTATCCAAATCTAATTGAATATGCACCGCTCGGCGATGTATATCCACTAATGGCACACTGTGATCTTTTAATCACTGATTATTCATCAATTTTTTTTGATTATCTCCTGCTTGATCGACCCATCATATTTTTTCCTTATGACTTGGAACAGTATTTAAGCCAGGACCGGGCCATGTATTTCGATTATGAAACCATGACGCCTGGACCTAAATGCCGGACCTATGATGAACTTGAACTGCAGATTGAAAAAACTTTTAAGGATAGGCACCCGGATGAATATGCGGAGATGCGTATGAATATTAGGGGTTACACCCATGACCACGAAGATAACCAATCCCATGGACGATTATTTTCAAGTATCTAATGGTCGCACACTGAATGAGCTTTTCAGGGAAAAGTGGTGCAGGAGATCCTAACGGATCTTTTAAGATGAGGATATGCTTATGAAAAGTGAGATCAAAATTTCACCGGCTCAAGGTAAACTGGGCATTCTTACACCCGGTATGGGCGCTGTGGCGACCACATTTGTCGCCGGAGTTTATGCAGTTCTTCAAGGGCAGGGAAAACCGATTGGTTCCCTTACCCAAATGGGGACCATTAGACTTGGAAAGCGTACGGATAAGCGCATACCATTAATTAAAGACTTTGTATCCTTATCTGAACTTGATGATCTGGTGTTTGGGGGTTGGGACATTTTTAGTGACGACATGTATGCGGCGGCCGTTAATGCCGGTGTGCTGGAAAGACAAACCCTGGATGGTATTAAGACCGAGTTGGAAAGTGTGCGGCCGATGCCGGCGGTATTCGATCAGAGTTATGTCAAAAGGCTCAGCGGCACCAACGTTAAGAAGGGCAAAACCAAAATGGATCTGGCGGACCTGCTTCGCGCAGATATCCAATCCTTTAAGGCTGAACACAAGCTAAACCGGTTGGTCATGATATGGTGCGCCAGTACGGAAGTGTATATCGAGCCAAGCCCCGTACACTTATCTCTGGCTGCATTTGAGAAAGGTCTAAAGGGAAATGATCCGGCGATTTCGCCGAGCATGATCTATGCCTATGCTGCCCTGAATGAAGGCGTGCCGTTTGGCAACGGCGCACCTAATCTAACCATAGATATTCC
>JBATKU010000684.1:0-1807 GCA_049669725.1 Desulfobacterales bacterium | reverse complement strand
CATCTATTTATAAAACCAGCTGTTTAAAAGTAAGAAAACTCACATTAAAGATAATATCGGCAACTTCCTCATTTAGCCCCTAAAGTACTCTTCCGAATCTAACTCTCTTCAGCTTCCGGTCCAAATGGTCTAAAAACGATTAACAACTGGGGCAGCAGCGTCAGGGAGGCAATTAAGGCTACCAGCATTGCCAATCCGGTGAGCAGGCCGAAATATATACTGGGAAGAAAATTGGACAGGGCCAGGATTGAGAACCCGATAATAATCGTCACCGATGTGTAATACATGGCATAGCCGATACTGCCGTGACAGTTAAAGACCGTTTCAACATAATTGTGCTCGAGATTGAACTCCTGTCTGAACCTGTAAATGTAGTGAATGGTGTTATCGACCGCAATACCCATGCTGATCGCCGCAATGGTGATGGTCATCATGTCAAGGGGAATGTTCAGCCAGCCAATCACACCCAGCACGGCGCCAATCGCCAGCAGGTTGGGTGTAATCGCAATCATGGCTATTTTAAACGACCGGAACAGGATTAGAAACATACCCATCAGTGCAATGACAACGACGCCCAGCGTCAGGATCTGTGACTCAAACAGACTTTGCAGCATATTGTTGTACAGCACCAGCAAACCGGTTAAATGAACATGGTCTTCCTTCAATCCCAGCTTATTGATCAAATCATATTTGATTTTTTTCAGTAATTCATTCCGTCTCAAAGATTCATCGGAATCCCTGACACGAATGGCGTAGCGCACCTGATTATGTTCCACGGATACATAGGGTTTTAATACCATGGTTTTAAACTTGTCGGGCAGTTCGCCGTACAACAGGGCCAGTTGAAAATTGTCTAATGGCCGCCCGTTATTAAAGTCTTCAGTGATTTTCAGCATGGTTGCCAATGACAGAACCTTGCCGGTCTCGGGCAGGCTGTCAAGATAATCGTGTATTTTAGTGATCCATGCCATCTTGTCGGCAGTAAACCAGTATCTCCCATCATCTTCTGCGCTCTTGGATTCGTCGAACTCGTCAAATTTTTCAAATTCATCGTCGCTTTTCGCATCGATTACGGGGTCCGCAACTTGGGAAGATGCCTCGGGTTCATCAAAATCAATGATGACATCCAGCGGGGAGGTTCCGCCCAGCTTTTGATCGATGACCTTCAAACCTTGATAGATTTCAGTCGTATCCTTAAAATAGTCAATAAAGCTGTTTTCAACGACCAATATGGAAATCCCGAGGAGACTGATGACAAAGATGATACCGCTTGAAACCAGTATTGTTTTGCCATAGGTTCCGGTGAATCCGGCCAGAAACGATGTCAATGAGTAGCGTGACCTTTTTTGGGCCCGTCCGGCCCGGGAAACTTCTCTATGCACCAGCATTAACCCGGCCGGAAAAAGGAGAAAGGTTACGCCCAGGGAAACAATAATCCCGGCAATCATCATCCAGCCAAAAGTTTTGACGGGCAGCAGGTCACAGAGCAGCAGCGACCCGAAACCGGCAATCGTCGTCAGTGCGGCATACAGGCAGGGCGTCACCATTAGACGGACGGTCTCCAGGATAAGTTGTCGCTGTTCGGCGCCAGGATTATGGAATGCGAGGTCCCGGTAACGCACGATCAAGTGGATCGTAATCGCCATCGTGATGATCAGGTGCAAAGAGATGAAGTTGGATGAAATCACCGTGACCTGCCAGCCGAACATTCCCAGAAGCCCCATCATGGAAATAGCCGAAAAACTACAACAGAGCATCGGCAATAAAACCCAGCGCGTACTTCTAAAAATAATGCTCAGGGTAACGA
>JBATKU010000683.1:0-10176 GCA_049669725.1 Desulfobacterales bacterium | reverse complement strand
CGGCAACCCCCAGGGGCTGTCTGACGGTCTGGGCATATTTATTGGTAACTGCGCTGGTGGTGGTGCGGCCGTAAAAGCGCCGCCCCTCACCGGCCATAAACTCACCCTGGGCGATGGCCCCGCCGGTCTCAGCAAGGGCAGCCTGAAAAGACATGCCGGTTTCCGCTGCTACAATGGTGGCGATTTCCTCCCTGTATTTGCGCATGGCCAGGGTGATATCATAAAGGATGTCACCGCGCTGCACCGGCGTAATTTCCGCCCAGCCGGCCTGGGCCTTTCGGGCAGCCTGGATGGCTGTTTTCACATCCTGGCCGTTGGATCGGGCCACCCGGTAAAGCTTTTCGCCGCTGTGCGGGGATAGTTTGCCGAAAGTCGCCCCGGAATCTGCAGCTATTTCCTCGCCATTGATCCAGTTGGGAATGGTCTCCGGCATATTATAGGAATTCATTTTTGCTCCAACCGTATAGAAATATATGAATAATTGATAAAATTAACAATCAGTTAAATAATCAACCAGTCAACTAATCAACTATTTAACGTAATTACCATGCCGTAAACCCACCATCCACGACCAGTTCGATGCCGGTTACATAGGATGACGCCCGGGACGCGAGAAAAAGCAACGGACCTGCCAGGTCTTCATCTGTTGCCATTTTGCCCAACGGTACCCGATCGCAAAATTTGCGTTTAAATTCCTCGTCCTGGCCTCCCAGTACACCGCCCGGTGACAATGCGTTTACGCGAACCCCGTGCGGCGCCCACAGGGTTGCCAGATAACGGGTCAGGTTGATCACCGCGGCTTTGGAAGCTCCGTAGGCCGGCGGCTTGAGAAAAGGCGGATCGCTCTTGATATGGTCATAAAAATGTCCGTCTGGGGCCACACTGGCGTAGAGGGATCCAATATTGATAATCGAGCCCCGGGACGTCTGTACCATCTGACGACCAAATACCTGGGTAACCAGAAAGGCGCCCAGGGTGTTTACCTCAAGGATCTCCCGGTTTATCTCAAAGGGGATATCTTCGAGCCGATACCCTTTTGCAGTTTCGCCGGGAGGCTGATCGATGCCGGCGTTGTTTACCAGGATGGAAGGAACCCCGAAAGTATGACAGCAGTTTTGACAGGCTGCCTCCAGGCTTTCGCGGTCTCTCACATCGGCACGATCCAGCATCAAGCGCGATTCATCAAAGTGGTCCTGCAGCTTTTTATAGTCTTGTGAGATTTTAGCCTGGGCAAGATCGAGGGCAAAAACCGATGCCCCCCCGTTCAGCAGGGTTTCAATCCAGACAGGACCTAATTTGCCCAGGGCACCGGTGACAACGGCCGCTTCACCATCTATGCGAAACAGGTCTTTCAAGAGGCTGCCTCCGCCCAGTTTTCGGCACCGTTTAATACCTCGTAAGTAATATCATCATCTTCATTCAATTCCTGGCGGGTGGCCCGTCCGATGACTTTATCCAGTTCATAGGGCGGCAGGCCGTCTCCCGGTGACTTGAGGGCAATATCCTCGCGCCGGATCGTATAACCGGTCGGCAAATCACGGGCTGCCACCAGTTTTTTCCCCATTTTAATGATGGGATTTTTCTCGGATTCATAAGTCTGTTTGACGCCGTCACCGATGGCAACTTTTACCCGTTCTAAATCGCGAACCATTTTACGAAAACCAATGGGTTCCAGGGAAAAGGCATGATCGGTGCCTTTCCAGGTATGGTTGAGCGTAAAATGTTTTTCGACCACCCTGGCTCCCAGCATATAAGCGGCTACTGCCATGGCAATACCGTTGTCATGGGACGACAAACCAATGGTAAGGTTGGGAAACCGCTCGCGGAAGGTGGTGATAACCGACAGATTCAATTGGTCGAAATCGGCCGGATAGCCTGCCGTGCATTGCAATATGGCAAGCTGCTGATTAATCGGCATGATGGCATCATAGGCCCGGTTGACATCTTCCATGGTTCCCCCGCCCGTGCTGAGGATCATCGGTTTTTGAAATTGGGCAATATGGGTGAGCAAGGGAATATTTTTCAGATCACCGGAAGCGATCTTAAAAGCCGGCATATCGAGTTTTGCCAGAAAATCCGCACTGGAAAAATCAAAGGCGGTGGAAAAGAATGTAATTCCGATTTCATCAGCGTAATCCATTAGCTCCTTATATTCAATCCCGCCAAACTCAAGAAACTCTCTGTGCTCCCCATAGGTTTCACCATAACTGTTGGGATTATCGTAAGGTTTTTCATATCCCGCTTTGGTAAACAGCTCGCGGTTGTTCCGTTTTTGCAGCTTAACGGCATCAGCCCCGCTCTCTTTGGCTGTCTTGAACATCTCCTTGGCGGTTTCAAGTTTTCCCTGATGGTTGTGCCCGATTTCAGCAATCACATAGCAATCGCCGTCATCTTGAATCACTTTTCCATCGATAGTAAGTTTCCTCATGATATACCTCCTTGGGTATGGCTATTAATTTGATGATCTAGATTGTCAGTTAATAATTCATTTTTGTGATTCACGGTAACCTAATCAGTAAACCACGTTTTAGAATGTCGAATGACGAATGAATGCGGTCGCTGCGCTCCGTCATTTAAGATCGAAAGAACTCCTTGATTCGACATTATTCATTATTCATTCGTCATTTCATTCTCGATCGTTCTTTCAAATAAATCGCAGACTTCCCGCACGGCACCGCATCCCCCCGGATTTTTTGTCCGGTAGCGTGCAACCGGGATTACATCCGGGTGTGCATCCTGCACCACAATGGGAAGGGCAACACAGGTCAGACAGGGGAGGTCATTAATATCGTTTCCCACAAAAGCTACCTCGTCCAGGGTAATGTCCATATTTCCGGCAATTTCCTCGAGCACCGTGCGCTTGTCCTGGCAGTCCTGCACACATTTCATTTTTAGTTTGCGCGCGCGGGCCGAAACTACCGGGTTGGCTTCGGTGGAAATAATAACCGTTTTAATGCCCAAGTGCGCAAGTTTTTGCAGGCCGATACCATCGCTGCGAAAACATTTTACGGCTTCGGTGCCGTCTTCAAATACATACACCATGTTGTCGGTAAACACCCCGTCGAAATCAAAGGCCACCAGACGGATACGACGAATGATGGGTTTAATATCATTTATTTTTTTTAACTGGGGCAAACTTTATTCCTCCTCTGGTCCAAGCCAGAATCCTGCTCACAGCGCTTTTTCCGGGTTGATGGCCACGCGTGGCTTGCCGACAGGTTCAGCATCGCTATCTCTATTATGAAAACCGTCTCCGGAGCGATCCTCCGTGGTCACAATTTTTCCATCCTGCACATGGTAGGCCTTATCGGCTATCTTTACCAGGGCCTCCTGGTGCGAGATGGCTACAATGGTAAGCCGCCCCCGAAGATTTTGCAAAGTTTCGCAGACGGCCGCCTCGCTCTGGGGATCGAGAGCGCTGGTGGCTTCGTCAAGGATCAGCAACTCGGGCTTTTGTACAATTGCCCTGGCGATGGCTATCCGCTGGCGCTGGCCGCCCGACAGCTTACCGCCGCGTTCGCCAACAATACTCTGGAGCCCTCCGGGCATCCTGCAAACAAATTCCCAGGCACCGGCAGCCCGTAATGCCTCCTCAACATCTTTCTCGCCAAGCCCAGGATCTCCCAAGGTGATATTGTTTAGGATGCTATCGTGTAGCAGGATCGTATCCTGGGGAATGTAGCCTATCTTTCGTCGCCAGCTTTTCAGATTCACCTGTTCCAATGACTCATTGTCGACCCATATTTCTCCCTTTTGAGGTCGCAATAATCCGGTTACCAGGTCCACGATCGTCGTTTTGCCCGATCCCGACGGCCCCACGATGGCGGTAATCTGGCCGGCCGGAAAGGTCAGTGAAACGTTTTGCAATGCTTTATGGTCATCGTAGGCAAAATCCACATGTTTCAGGCGGATCGCCCGTTTCAGTGCCGCAGTCCGGGAACCCGTCAGAGGTTCGCGTTCAAGTTTCATGGCTTCAATAGTATCTTTTATCGACCAGTAGGCACTCTCAGTAATGACCATTTCCTGGTACCGCGCCTGAACTTTGCCCAATTGCTTTAACAGCTTTGAGACCAGCATAGCAAGAATCAGAATGCTGGCCAGGGGCATCTGCCAGTGCATCATCATTATATAAAAGCCGACGGCCAGAATGACCATTACCAGCAGTTCCTGAAAGGCTTTCAAAAGTTCCTTGTTCAGGACCTGTTTTTGCAGCGCTTTGTTAAGCCCTGTAGTCTTTTTTTCCAGTAAAAAGTCAGACACGTTCTCACGGGCCATGGCCTTCAAGGGTTTGATCGATTGCAGGGTGTCCGTCAATAATGACAATAACGCTTTTAACAGCTCGGTTTGACGGTAACCGGCCCGGCGCGCTTTTTTTACAAAGCGCCCTAAGATATAAATAAGGCCGCTGCCGGCTATCAGGGACACGAGCGTGACTTCCCAGGAAACCAGAAAAGCAATAATGCAGTAGATGAGCGCCTGGATAAGGTCGGATGTCATAATTACGCCGTGCATAAAAGCTTTGGAGCCCCGATAGGATTCGGTTGCCATGGAATTCGCCAGGCTGCCTAGAGGCTGTTTGAGAAAATATTGCCAGCGGCTGACCAGCAAGGCCCGCAGCATTTCGAGTCGTAAATCAGTCGCAACTCGGGCGACAGTATATCCGACCTGCTTATTGGCTAGCAGCATCATGATGCATTTGAGGGTGATGGCAGCAATAAAGATGATCAGCAACACCCCGATTGTAGGTGAAATTCCGACGGCTGATAACCCATTTGATACCAACCGTTCCAGCGCGGGAGATGCTGCATTGCTGGTTCCGGCTGAAACCGTCTCGGAACCGGACTGCGCCTCAACCGCGATGCCCAGCAAGGGCAGCAGCATGGATAGCCCGATGCCCTCCAGGATACCTGCCAGGAGCAAGGCAATTACCATGATAATGGTGCGCTTGGGATAGGTCCGCACTAATGTTATTAAAAGGCGCATAATTCCTTAATTATTCATTTGACATTCGGCAATCTTCATTCCTGGGCCCTGGCTTCCGTAAACGCTCTACAAATATGCTCCATTTGCTCCCGGGTATGTGCGGCACTCACGCTGCAGCGTAAAAGCGTGTGACCATCCGGTGTGGCCGGCGGCAGCACCAGGTTGACGTACACCCCACGCTCAAGCAAGCCGCTCCAGAGATCAAATGCGTCTTCCCTATTTTCGTGCCGAGCCGCGACTATCGGGCTTACCTCCGGTCCCAGATTGAAATCCAGGTCCTGCAGGTGCTGATAAAGCAGGTTGGCATTTTCCCACAGCTGCCGGCGCAATTCCGGCCGGGTACTCAAAATTTTTAAGGCCTGGCGCGTTGAGGCGATAATTGACGGAGATGAAGAAGCCGTGAAAACATAAGGGCGGCTCGCATACCGCACCAGGTCGAGCTCCGTATGATTGCTGACACAAAAGCCGCCAATGGCCCCCAGACTTTTGCTGAAGGTGCCGACCACAAAGTCCACCCCATCCTCCACGCCGGCCTCCTCGGCCAGGCCGCGGCCATTGTCACCAAGGACACCCAGAGAGTGAGCCTCGTCGACCATTAAATAGGCACCATATTTTTGCTTGACCCTTACGATGTCAGCCAGCGGTGACCGATCGCCCAGCATACTGTAAAGACCTTCGGCGACAACCAGGACATTGGTCTTACGCTTTTCAAGGCGGCGTAAGCGCTTTTCCAGATCCTCAACGTCATTGTGCCGGAAGCGGATTACTTCGGCGCCGCCGAGGCGACACCCGTCATAAATACTGGCGTGACAGTCGGCATCCAGCAGGATAACTTCGCCGGGGCCGACGACGGTGGACAGGATGGCCAGATTGGCAATATAGCCGGTGGAAAAGACAATCGCACGCTGACGGCTGAAATAATCGGCCAACTCCTGTTCCAGGGCGACGTGACCTGAAAACGTTCCGTTGGCCATCCGCGATCCGGTGGTGCCGGTACCTTCCTGGCGGGCGGCATGGCAGGCCGCCTCGATGCATTCGGAATCAAACGACAGTCCTAGATAATTATTGCTGCCGGCCAGGATCATGCGGCGCCCGTTGACAACGGCTTCGGTACCGGAGATGATCTCTTCCAGGACGACATTAAAGAAGTTGCTTGCACTTTTCTGCAGTTCCTGGCGGGTCTCTGCCAGTGGTTGAAATTTTTCAAATATGGGCATCATCATTCATCCTCGAATAATTTTTGGATTGCCAAAACAAAATCACTTACGGTGCGAACCTCCGGAAGTATATTTAAGGGAATTGAAATATCAAAACTGTCTTCGACGGTTTCCACCAGTTTCATTACTTTCAATGAGTCAAGGCCCAGATCGGCAACCAGATCAGTCTCTGCATTGACTTGTTGTCCCTCCGGGACTAACGGCCTGAGTATCTCGATTACTTCTTTAATAACTTTCTCATTGAGTTGCATTTGCTATATATCCCTTTTCTATTTCTGTAATCAGGTTCCAATTGTCAGGTTTCAGGACGGCGTAATTGACACCTGACACCTAATATCTCAAGTTGAATAAATCACAGTAATCTTTTAAGAGCTATTTTCACTATTTGAGATGTCGACCAGCCCCAAAGTGCGCCTCAGACCCTCTGCCAGCTTAATTTTTGGTGACCAGCCGGAATTTTCGCATATGGCCGCGTTGTCTGCGGTCCAGTCGGCATGCGTCAACTCACGAACCTTGCCGGGGGTCAGCATGGGAGCATAACCGACAGCGCGGGCAAATGCAATATTTAGCGCTGCCGCCAGTTTCACCATGGCCACCGGTATCCTCAAGCGTACTACCGGCGCGCCCCGCAAACCGGCGATCGTATCGATGACGTCATTCCATGTATAGCCGGCGGGATTCCCGTCGTGCAGTTCATAGGTGCGGCCTTGACAATGGCTGCAATCCAGCCACCGCACGATCGCATCTGCCAGATCCGCGATGTAAATAAGGGAAAACCGTCTAGTGCCGGATCCCAACACCGGGGCGATGCCTCTGGCCATCCAGCGCAGGGTTGGCATCATCTCCCGGTCGCCCGGGCCATATACAGCTGTCGGTCGATAAACGGTCCATTCCATATTGCCCGGCATGTCCATCAATACCCGTTCACCTTGTTGTTTGCTGGCCGCATACGCAGATAACTGCGGCTCCCGGGCTGTCAGGGAAGACATCAGTAAAAAGCGCGGGGCGGGCTGCAGTTGGGTGACTGCTTGTGCCAGTCGTGCTACGCCGTCGACATTTACGCGGTTGAACTGCTCCCGGGTGGCACCGCGAACCGCACCGGCACAGTGTATGACCACTTCAGCGCCATGAACCAGTTGCCTGAGGCTGTCCACATCATCAAGATCGCCCTGAATCCATTGGACAGCACCATCAGCCGATTGTTTATGGGCAGATGCGGGACGGACCAGCGCTTGAATTTGCCTGCCGGTAGTAGCCAGCTGCTTGATCAAAGCACTGCCAATAAATCCGGTCGCACCGGTTATTGCTATTGTTCCAACCATTGAGTTTACTCTTTTACGATTAACCAATAACAATTAACTGATAACTCCCAATCGGTCTTACCCCGATTGGGTTCAATCCCCGATTTCTGGAAATAGCCATCCTGTGCCGGTTGACTCAGGTGATTTGACCGGTTTATCGTTCATTTGATAGATGGCTATAGGCTTTAAATGTTAGGCTAGACGGCCCGCTGGTGGAGCGAGGCGGCGTAAGGGTCTCCCTTGTACGCTTCCAACTGTTCGGCGTTAACGCGTTTTAGGTACTCCTTCCGCGCTCCGGAGCGAGATAGCTTTCCAGAAGTCGTTCGGGGTAAGGTGTTTCGAGGTACCAATTCAATCAGGCAGTCAACGCCAAACTCCTGGCGGACCTGACTGTGTAATCGCCCCTGCAAATCGGCGCGTTTGCTTTCATCGGTTTCACGGCACTGGACCATCATGACGGCCTGTTCTTCTCCATTATGACCCGGGATGGAAAAGGCCGAGGCGTCTCCTGTGCGGATTTCAGGTTGTTTTTCCGCCAGGAACTCCAGGTCCTGCGGCCAGATATTGCGGCCATTGATAATGATCAGATCTTTCTCACGTCCGGTAATCACGATGCTCTTTCCAACCCGGTAGGCCAGATCTCCGGTATTCAACCAGCCATCGGGTGATAAAACCTCTCGCGTGGCCTTGAGATCGCCAAAGTAGCCGGACATGACGCTGGGACCCCGAACAAAGAGGGTCCCGCAGTGGCGTTCCGGCAGCACCCGGCCATGATCATCTCTAACCTCCACATCAAATCCCGGCAGCGGCGCACCGCAATTGGTAAACTTATTAAAGTTAGCCGCCCCGTTGTTTTGGGCAGGATGGACAGGCAACGCTTTCTGTTCTTCAGCAAGGGCATCACCGTTGACATGATCGACATCAACCCCTTGCCCCAACGGTGCAAAGGTCACCGCCAGGGAGCATTCGGCCATACCGTAACACGGTAGGAATGATCGCCGGTCGAAGCCGCTGGGGGTCAGAAGGTCGGCAAACAACTCAAGGGATTCGGTGCGGATGGTTTCCGCTCCGACCCCGGCGATACGCCAGGCGCTGAGATCGAAATTTTTAACGTCTTTTTCGCGTATGCGCCGTGCCGCCAATTCGTAGCCGAACGGCGGGCTGAAGGATAGGGTGGCTCGATTTTGTGACATCAGCGTCAGCCACAGCCGTGGACGCATTGCAAAGTCGCGGGTATTCAAATAATCCACCGAAAATTGTGCTGCCACGGGTGCCAGTACGAGACCGACAAGTCCCATGTCATGAAAATAAGGCAGCCAGGACACCGCCCGATCACCCGGTCGAATCTGGATGCCATATTTAAGGATGGCAAACAGGTTGCTCATAACCGCTTTCTGGGTGATCATCACCCCTCGGGGGAAACGGGTGCTACCTGAAGTATATTGCAGGTAGGCAATATCATTGGGCTCCGACGGACGCAACTGTTCATCGGATTGCGGAAGATCGTCGAACTCTTTCGGGCTGCCTGAAAAACGCAGGTTCAAGTCTGCGGTGGCATCGATCAGATAGGGCAGAAATTCCTCGGGTGCCATAGCGATTTCTGCCTGGCAAATCGAAAGGAGTCTCTGCAACTGGGAAACGTACACATCCCGCCCGCCCAGGTGAATCGAAGCCGGAAGCGGCACGGGTATTAAGCCTGCGTACTGGCAGGCGAAAAAGAAGCGCATGAAGTCCGGCTGGGTATCTGCAACGATTGCAACCCGCGATCCGCGGCTTGCTCCCAGTCCGATGAACCGGCGTGCCAGTGCCCGTGCATCTTCCCGCAGTTTTTGATAGGGAAGGGTCGCATACAGCTTGGCGGCACCGTTATAATAATTGTAACCGGTATTACCCTGAGCGGCGTAATCGAGTGCTTCAGCTAGCGTAGAAAAATCTGCAACTCTTAGCGGCAGATTATTAGCGGCAGGTGTAGCATCCATAGCAACTTTAGCCTCCTGTGTTTATCAGGTCCGCGCGACCATCCAGCTCCCCCTGAAATTCCGCGCTTATATCGCATCTGCAACGCACCTCTGGTTTCCCAAATCTTTGCCAATATGGAAAAGGTGTTTCTGCCGATGTTGCCTTTTACCTGATTAAAATATAAATGTCAAATCCCTGACACTTAAATCGGTTAATAAAAGCCTAACATGTATTTTAAAAACTGTAAAGCATCTGCAACATTTATGCCGATTTTTTTAACATCCCAAAATGATTTAGTTATTCCTAAGTCCTGCTTGCAATTCGATCTTTTATATATTCTCTTTACTAATTGTTCGGTAAGTTGATTAAACAATAATTCAATCAATTTAGTTTGTCAAGAGTTATTTTTTAAAATATTTCTAATTTAATTTATTATCATTATTAAAACATTTTTATTATAGAAATGTTTGACTTTGTCTAATTATAGCTCTATATTTTGTTTTGTCAAGGGTTTCTTGAAAAAATAGTTTTAAAATAAAAATATTCATTAAAATCAAATTTATTTATATAAAAGACTTTACAAATCGGATATTTTGTATTATAAATATTTTTGAATTAAATTTAAAGAACCATCAAGGGGGAACAGATGAAAGAGGCGACAGAAACGAAGATTTATGACATGGCTTTTAGAGTGCGGCTGTATATTGCTTCAAAAC
>JBATKU010000682.1:0-1811 GCA_049669725.1 Desulfobacterales bacterium | reverse complement strand
GACTCCGGCTCACCGCCGCGAAGAAAATAAACGGCTTTTTTTGTGCGACGCTGCAGGAATGCACTTTCAAACCAATCTCTAACCGTCTCTTTATCCATTCACACCTCCATCTACCCGATCATCTTGTTCGGCAACCAGAGCGCCAACTCGGGCCAGATACACAAAATGACAATCACCAGGCAATCGATGATCACAAACGGCGTAACACCCCAGAGGACCTGATACATGGGGATGTCGGGAGCGATATTTTTAACCACATACAGATTGAGGCCGACCGGCGGCGTTACGAGCCCGATTTCAAGGTTTACGGTCATGATAACCGCAAACCAGACCGGGTCAAAACCCAACCCCTGAATAATGGGAAGCAGCAGCGGTGCCACCATCAAGATGACGGCCGCCGGGGGAATGAAGCAGCCGAGTATCAGGAGCAGAATGTTGATCAGAAAAATGACGCCCCATTTGCCCAGCGGGAGTTTCAGAATCAGCTCACCCAGGGCCTGGGTCGCATACAGGTCGGAAGAGATCCACGCAAACACCAATGCTGCGGCCATGATCATCAGTATCATGCTGCTTTCATTCAGCGCTTTTATGAATATCGGCCACAGCTGACGAGGCTTATAGATCTTGTAGATGGTCATGACGAAAAATAAGGATAGGACGGCACCCAGGGCAGCGGCCTCGCTGGGAGTCGCCCAGCCGCCATAGAGCGAGCCCATGATGCCGATGATGATCAAGACAAACGGAAGAACTTTGAAAAGCGAGACGAAGCGTTCCTTCCACGAAAAGCGTTCATCGGTTACCTGGTCCTTGATGTAGTACAAACTCCCTTTTTTCGGGGGCACTAATTTGCGGTAAAAGAAGACCAGACCCACCCACAGGCTGCTGAGGAACACCAGCAGTATTCCCGGAATGACGCCGGCGATGAAGCACTTGCCGATGGACGTTTCGGTCGCTACACCGTACAAAATCATCGTGACGCTGGGTGGAATCAAGATACCGAAGGTTCCCGCATGCGCGATCAAGCCGGTGGCGAGCGCCGGCGCATAGCCGCGTTTGCGCATTTCCGGTATGCCGATCCCCCCGATGGCCGCCGCCGTGGCCGGGCTGGAGCCGCACAGTGCGGCAAATATGCCGCACCCCACCATGTTGGCAATGCCGAGGCCACCGGGGACTCTGTGGAGCCATTTGTGAAGGGTTTCGTAGAGATCCCTGCTCGCATGGGAGGCGGCTATCGGCGCACTGAGCAAAATGAACAGGGGGATGGCGAGCAAGGCGAAATTGTCCATGCTCCCATGAAAAACGAAAGGCAAGGTAGTCAGGAGATGCGGCGAAAATATAATAATGAACACAACCGAGATGGTCGCCAATCCCGCCCAAATGGGAATGCCGGAAATCAGTAAACCAAATGCACTACCGAATAATAAAGCGGCGATGACATATTCGTTCATGCCGGATTTACCTTTCGTGCGGGTTTGAAATTTTCCGACATCCGTGCTTACCGCAGAGACGTCTGCCCCCCTTGGACCTCTTTCCGCGCTGATTCAGCCTTAAACTTGCCTTGCATGAATGCAGTGATTTTTCCATGTATCTGCACGATGTACTGCAAAAACAACAGTGTCATGCCAAGGGGAAGAAACAAATAGGGAATCCACAACGGAGGGCTCCAGAGGGATTCGGAGTGCTCGTTGTTGACAACCGCTTCCCACCACATCGGCCACGCATACACGGCCAGAATCCCTGCCAGTAGGCAGGAAATAACGGATACAACGATAAGCGTCATCTCGCGCGTTCTGGGCGAAAGGTTGATGATC
>JBATKU010000681.1:0-2831 GCA_049669725.1 Desulfobacterales bacterium | reverse complement strand
AGTTCTGCCAATCGTTTTGCTGCTATTTCGTTTTCCATGATTCTATAATAGGCATAAAAGCATAGCTCGTCAACCATATTTCTAAGAATATAGAAATATGAATTCCAAAATACCTTTCAAAATCGTGAAACGTGCTAATTATAAGTGTGTAGTTATTGATCCTAAATGAAGGACTGTTTGCCACAGTGCTCGAGATCTCCGATTGCATAATGCATATGCAAATCTTCACTATTTTGCAGGGTCCGGAATTGTGTCATAGCCTTCATTGAATCTTTGGAACCCCATCAAAATTATTGTACATTTCATTTGGCAATCCCAAAATTATCAAACTGGCTTCTGAATTTAGTTAGATAATAAAAAACCGGCATCGGATAATCGAGTCTGATGCCGGTCCCCAAATATCGCCTTTTTTGTGTGGTTTCTTTTGCTAATGTAAAAAAATTAGACCTTTGAAATGTTTGCCTGTATAGCCGACTTATGCAATTCTCAGAATTTGTATATAGCGCGCACTAATCTAATGACAAATTAAAACTTCCAGATCAGATTGACGGCAAAGAAATGAATTGCGTTTGTGTCGTAGTCACCTTTGAGGGGTCCCTGAAGGGGCCCGCCTTCCTGATCGATTTTGGCGTCACCCGCATCCAGATATTCGTAGGCCGCACCTACGGTCACATTTTGGTTCCAGTCGTATTGAATTCCCGTGCCGATACGGATCTGCCTGTCCAGGGGCAAATCGGGTGTGCGGGTGTCCTCATCGGTGGGAGAGGTATCGTAGGCGACGCCCACCGACCACAGCCAGCTATCGGCAAACCGGTACTGGGTGCCCAGGGCGAAGTGCCAGGTATCGTCATAATCCAGATCCTTGGTGAAAGTCGTAGCGGTGGTAGAGCTCAGCGTCAGGTCTTGCTTGCCAAACTCACTCCATTGCTGCCAGCCGATGTTTCCCATGATGGCCCAACGCGGGTTCAGCTGGTGGTAACCGCTCAGCATCACCGCCTGCGGAATGGTCATGTCGATGTCCACCTTGCTGCCGGTAACCCCGGATGCGTTGAGCAGACCCTGCAGAACTGGGCCGATGTTTTTCAGGGAGGCTGCATCCTTGAATTCCAGATCCACTTCGGAGCGATAGGTAAGGCCGAAACGCGTGCTGTCTCGCGGTGTCAGCATTAGACCCAAATTGAAGCCGTACCCCACATCGTCGCTGTCAAGTTTAAGCTCGCCGTCCGCAAATCCCGGATCCGTCACCTGGTTGTTGACGGCCGCTCTCTGGTCGAGGGTGGCGTAGAACACGCTGAATCCCGCCCCGACTGATAGCCAGTTGTTGACCCGGTAACCTGCCCCCGGGTTGACGCCGAAGGTCAGCATCTCTGCTTTGGTGGTGTAGTAGCGGCCGGCCCAATCGTCACCGTAGTCCACCCCCAGACCGAAGTAGGAGCCTGCGCTGATCCCGAGCCTGAAATCGTTGGAGACGCGATGCACGTAGTGCAGCCCGCCGCTTGGGACAAATCCCCCGGCATTGCCGCCGTCACCACCGCCGAACCCGGATGACTGGGTGTCAAATTTGGCATTGACATAAAGTCCTTGCACAGCCGACAGCATCTGGGAACGGTCCAGGCGCGTCATTCCCGCAGGATTGATGCCGGCCGTGGAAGCGTCTGTGGCCAAGGCCGCCCGCCCGGCACCGGCCGTGCCCAGATCCGGCGTCCCGCCTTCGTAGAGCCAAACGCCACCGCCCCAGGCCGTAGAAATAAGCAAAAAGACACTTAATAGTCCCAACATCGCGCAGTGATATAATCGTGTAATCATGTTGTTTCCTAAAAAATCATTCTTTAGGATGGGTATCGAGTTGTAACTTTTTTTAATAGCAAAAAAGTCTATTCAGGGCAAAACCTCGGTCAGCACACTGCCCACCGACCCGGAAGGGGGTTTAATGCCGAGGTAAGCCGCAAGTGTCGCGGCGATATCGGTCGGAGCCACCCGCCGCCCGATGATCTGAGCCGGCACGCCGCTGCCCGCAAAAAAGATCGGCACGTAGGTGTCATACGCCCAAGGGGAACCATGGATCGCCGCAATCGATCCGATGCCCATCTTCTCGGCCTCCTCGGTGGAGTGCAGAAACCAGTATTGCTCGGGCACCATGTGGATGTTGCCGGAGCGCGTCGGATGAAAGCTGCGGCGGATCTGGTTCTGGACCGGTGACTCGGTGATGCGGCCGGACAAAAGATCGTCGCGGGTCATGGAGTAGGCTATGCCGGGGATCTTCATCAATTCGTCGGCGACAAAACGCTCCACATCGCCCAGATCCAGTCCGGCCGAAGAGATAGCCTCCAGGTTCAGGTAGAGATACGGGTGGCTGTGGCCGACGATAAAATCCGCCCGACCGTATTTTTTCTGCAGGGCTTCTGTCAGAGGCCCCTCAGTCTTAAACCAGTCGAAGGCGAACCGTCCGGTGGAAAGCCCCAGGGAGGCCATATATTCCGGTGCCTCGGGCGCCCCGTGGTCGGCGCTGAGCACAATCAGGGAGTTGCCCAGGCCAACCTTCTCATCGACAAATCGAAAAAGCTCCGCCAGGGTTCGGTCCAAGCGCAGGATATTGTCTTCGGTCTCCAGACTGGACGGCCCGAACAGGTGCCCGATGTAGTCGGTGGAAGAAAAACTGATCTGGAGGTAGTCCGGCGCGCCAGTATCGTTGTGACCCAGCTTTTCGTTTTCCACCAGGGCCTTGGCAAAATCGAGCGTAAGCATGTCGCCAACAGGTGTCAGGGTCAGCAGCAGGTGGAAGTATTTGGTGTCGCCGCCCAACGGGTGGGGAAATGTGCGGCCCAGGGGCT
>JBATKU010000680.1:0-2540 GCA_049669725.1 Desulfobacterales bacterium | reverse complement strand
ATAATATATTACCGGATTGCTGGTATCATTCCGACTTTTCGTTAGAATGGTGGTAAAATTACTTCCGGGTGCTTCGACGGTGACTTTCAGATTGTTGCTGGTGGCCGGTGACGGAACAGTTGATTGGTTTCCAGCGCTGTCATAGGCGATGTATTCCATATTTACCGGACTGCCAAAATCAGCATCACTTTCATAGGTTCCTTCAAGTGCTACCATCTGGGCCAGGGCCGTATCCGGGTTTTGGTTTATTCGGATGACATAATCTGAGATGATTTTTTCCATCAAACCCTCGGCTTGAGCTTCGCCTGCAACCAGTTCCACTGATTTCCAGCTGAAATCCATGGCCGTTCCCATGAAATGAAAATAAAATATGGCCAGAATTCCCGCGGCGATCAAGGCAATGATTATCTCGACCAAGGTAAAGCCGCTATTGTCGGCTATTTTCGATTTTGTGAGCATTATCTGATTAAACCTGTCTCAGGCACAATGGTAAACGATTTTGATTCTGTATCCGAATCGGTCAGATTAACTACCAACTCGGTGCTCAGAGGCGTTGTCCAGTCCGGGGAATACGGGATGCCGTATTTATCAAATATAACCGTGAATCCATCCATTGTGACGCCGAGCGCACCCAAAGAGATCAACTTATTTTCCTGACCGGGGAGAAACCTATGACTGGCAGCAGCGGTTTTCTTTGTTCCGGTAAAAATCCAATAATCGTTTGTATCGCAGCTAAAACCCCAGTACTCACCGCGTTTCATGGCAATGGATTGCGGATAGTGGACTTGATTTTGTATTTTGTTATACTGGCTCATAAAATTCATTTGATCGGTTCTAATTGATCGACTGAAAACAGCAGCCGCAATTATGCTGATTAGCACCAGTACGACGATAATTTCAATTAAAGTGAAGCCGCGGTTGTTTCGGGGTATCTTTATTTTCATTTTTGCGGGTGTTTACTGTTTTTTGCCTAAGAGATTGTATTTATTATATAATTTCTACCAAACGAAGTCAAGAAAAAGCTGTGATTTGAGGTATTTGCGAAGTCGCTGATATCGTACGATATAATTAGTCCACTGCATGTATTTTAAAGAACTTTTGGATGTGAGCAAGGGATTAGGGGTAATAAATAAATAGGCTCAAGGTAAAAGGCCAATGATATTATATCCTTTTTTAACCCTGTGCCTTGCGCCTTATGCCACTTAATCCCCAGCTCCTAGTTTTCGATTCAACTATAGAAACTCAATAAACTCCATGGACTCCTTAAACTTAAAACCCGTAGTCGCCGCTGGTGATGCGCTGTACGATTCCATTTTCCAGCCTCAAGTGGTCCATGAAGCGGCCGGGACCGTGATTGTAGGTCCATTCCTCAATAATGACCAGCTTCTTTATGCGATAGGGTTGTCCGCCTTCGTAATCCCGATGGCGGTACTCATAATCCTCATAAATTCCATAGTAGCCCGGGTGATGGTCAAAGCCGTAAACCCGTTCCTCCTCCCAAACTTCGACGTGGTCCGGTTCGCCGCATTCGGCCAGAACCCTGGCTTTGAAATCGCCGACGGTGATCAAGCGGACGCCACACCTGAGGCTTGTTGCCCTTGCGCGGGAAAAAGTAAATATGGATAAAATTATCAATGGGATAACTAAGATTCTTCCGGCTCTCATAGTTCCACCTGTATTAAGGCAATTTTGCGACGAGCTGCTCGTTATTGCCGGTGGGAGCGGCCTCCCTGCCCGCCTGGCCTGGGCGATAGCAATGGTGGGCCGGCAGCCGCTCCCACTACCTGGTACGATAGTTAATGGCCGCTGTCAAGAACTAGCCCGGGGCCTGCCAGGGTAACATCAAAGTAATTACTAAACCAGATAAATCAAAAAGCGATCCTTGAAAATGGTGGGCATAGGGCATATAGTTAGCGTTGCTTTAACAATTGTTCGTGATTATAAATTGACGTGATCGTTTTGACTTGAGCGGTTTCTATCAGATATTCAGTGTGGGAACGGCTTTCCAGCCGCGATTAATCTTCTAATCCTAAATAATGATCGCGGCTGGAAAGCCGCTCCCACTGCCCAAAGTTTCATTTTCTTTTGTATTTTTCAAATTTCGTGCTTTCGTGATCAATCCGCCACAGGCGGATCATCTAATGCAAAGGATTCACAACTAAGACTCTAAATGCGAGGTTGTCTATGAATTTCCAGCCCAAGAAGATCACCCTTAGCCGGATTGCCGATGTGATCTCGGAAAAATTTAATACCAGCGATGAGATCACCTGCTATGTGGGGTCTAATGCCGCAACACCGACAGCCTCACTGGAGGCCCTGACCGGGGCCATAAAATCCCGCCAGCCTCGCCTGCCGTTTTTTAAAATGGTTCATTTATTGTTGCAGGGACCGGTGCCCTATGTTGAAAAGGGTTTGCAGGATCGGGTGATGACTTACTCTGCTTTTTCCGGTGGCGAGGTCCGCAAGGCCGCCAACGAAGGCCGGGCCTATTATTTACCGTGCACCCTGGCGAACCTGGCCAGTTTAATCGGCAAGGGGCG
>JBATKU010000679.1:0-8019 GCA_049669725.1 Desulfobacterales bacterium | reverse complement strand
TGATTTTCCGATACCTGGTGAAAGTCGGTGATGAAGGTGTGCCGGTGGGACAAATCCAAAACAAGCTTGGCATACCCAACTCCACCTTGTCCCATCATATTAACCGGCTGGTTTCGGTAGGATTGATCCGTCAGATACGAGAGAGCCGCACATTGTATTGTGTGCCCCAATTCGAAGTTCTACAGGAACTCATAGATTTCCTTCAGGCCGAATGTTGTACTGAGGGCAAATGTGGCCCTTAGGCCCCTGCATATTTCGGAAAATTTTTTTGATCTTATGTTTCGAATATTCTGGAAATATAGAATATTAATGTGAAGCAATGAAAGGAGCGCAACATGGTAAACGAAATTATAAAAATAGCCAATTTTATGGGCGAAGCCTTTGTGCACATTTGGCCCTATCTGTTGGTGACGATTCCCCTGGCCGTGGCGGTGAATATGTCGGGCGCTTCCAAATATATAAAACGCGCTTTTGACGCCAGGCCTATCGCCGCCATTCTTCTGGCAACTCTTGTGGGAGCTTTCAGCCCCTTTTGTTCCTGCGGGGTAATTCCGGTTATCGCAGCGCTGCTCATCAGTGGCGTGCCTTTGGCACCGGTTATGTCCTTTTGGATCGCATCACCGTCCATGGACCCGGAAATCTTTTTCTTAAGTGTCGGAACCATCGGGTGGAATTTGGCGGTCTGGCGCTTGGTCGGTACGCTTCTCTTAAGCCTGGGTGCCGGGTTCATCACCCATATCGCTATGCAAAAACAATGGATCGGCACCAATATCCTGCGGAATCGTAACGCCTCCGTCACCCAAAGCACTTATTCACTAATTCAAAGTGCCTGGCGAGGGCTCAGAGAGAGAGGTAAGAATTTTTCCTGGTTTCGTCCCGTTGAGTCGATCGGCGCACCAGTGGCGGTCTGCTGCGATGGTAGCACCACCGTTTTTACCGAAATCCAACCCTCTATTCGTGCCGCTGCTTCCCCTGTTCGAGCGGGTCGTTCCTTGGACGAGCCGAGGGCGGAAAGCTGCGGTTGTAGCGAAAAAACCAATTTTTTGAGTCGCTTGTTCAAGGAATCCTACAGCGCGACCCTGATGGTAATAAAATTTATGGCGTTGGCCTTTTTCCTGGAAGCTTTGATTATTCTGTATATCCCTGCAGAGTGGATCGTCCGCATTATGGGACAGGAAAATGCCTGGGCCATTATTACGGCAGCATTACTTGGTGTCCCAACCTATACAAGCAATTTGAGCGCCTTGCCGATGGTCAGCGGTCTTTTGATTCAGGGCATGAGCCCGGCCGCCGCACTGGCCTTCTTGATCGCCGGTCCGACCACGACGCTGCCGGCCATAGCCGCAGTTTGGTCCCTGGTTTCACACCGCGTTTTTGTTTTGTATGTTTCATTTGTACTCTTAGGTGCGATTGTCTTGGGATATTTAAAGCTCATCATTGGATAAATTCTTCAGCATATACCGCTAAAATTAAATCATTATAGGGGTAAAAAGGAGGTAATACACATGTACACATCAGTAAAAACAAGGACTCAAGCATCAAAAGATATCTATCCTGATACCTTCAGATGAACTTGATTTCAGGTTTGCCATACGCAAGGCATCACTCTGTTAAAAATGGAAATGATCCTAATCTTTTCCTGTTTCTTGACAATTTACCACAATGTGGTTATCCAATATAGTACTCTGAATGAGGCTGCCCTTATCGATTCTACCAGAATAAATCTTTTATATTCGCCTCAAAATCGATAGCGCCTACTGCCATTTTTCAGATAACCACTTCATCAAGAATTTTTCCTGTGAAAGCTTCATTCATCGAGTAGGAAACTTTTATCTTTTCTGGAGTTGAGCATCCACGCTTTCAAACGCTCTACCAAGAATTGACCACCGAGGATCAGCGTCAACGCGTAAGTGTAGCTTTAGCGACACTTACTTAACATGGATATGATAAATTGGATCAGAACAGACCGCTGTCTTTTTAAGAAAACTATGCTTTTGCATTTCGCAGAATTCAAAAATTTATCTCCTAAGGAGGAAAAATAAAATGGAAGCAACAAAAGAAAAGACCCAATTAGTGAATGGGGTAAACACAGAACAGTTGTTTAGTACGATTGATCTCATCAAAGAGAATCCGGATATTGCAAAGTTTAAGTTTCGAGCAACCAATAAATGGATCAACGGAACGCATTGCCGTGGGACGATCAAAGATTTCTACGGTGCCTTAAAAGAGGATGATTCCCGCCCTTCTGTGGATTATGATATGGATGAACCGCCTGTTCTCTTGGGAAATAACGAAGGCAGAAACCCTGTCGAGTATCTTCTTGTGGCCCTCTCCGGCTGTATTACAACAAGCCTTGTTGCGCATGCCTCTGCCAAAGGAATTATAATAAATAGTGTAGAATCCAGATATGAGGGTGACATCGATCTCCGAGGCTTTTTGGGATTATCGGAGGACGTCCCGGTAGGGTATCAGGAAATTCGAGTGTTCTTCAAAATCGATGCAGATGTTTCAGATGAACAGAAAGAAGAAATGGTACGAATGGGCCAAAAATACTCACCGGTTTATAATACCATTTCTAAGTCAGCTCCGGTTTCAGTGCACTTGGATAAATGAAAAATGGAACTGAAAAAGCGTAAACGCCGCTATCTTCAAATTACTCTCGTATTGATAGGAAGCGTTTTCCTTTTTCTTTACCCGCTCATGCAACTATGGCCATCCGGCTGGGTTTGGTTGCCCAGACAACATGAATACGAGCAGATGATGATAGGAGTATATGCAACCCTTGGTATTTTCTTAATATGGGCATCAATCCGGCCGGAGGCGCATTTAAGTCTGATTTGGTTTACATTCTGGTCAAGTTTAGTACACGGTATTATCATGGGCACACAAGCCATTATTGATCCTGCTGAACGTGGTCACCTTATTGGCGACGTAGCTGCGTTGTTTATCGCTGTTGTATTATTAGGATGGTTGACACCTCGAAAAGGTGGTCCAAGAACCACAGAAGATGAAATATGAAACAACTTGTTATCCAGAAAGTGCATATGATTTTGCCATAATACCGTGTAATGTTAGTGGTTCATGATAATGAAAATAGAAATCCAAATCATTAATGCTTTCATAGATGGTGAAAGCGGTGGCAATCCTGCGGCTGTTGTCTTAGATGCAGATGAGTTAAGTGCTATGCAAAAATTAGAAATTGCCGCTAAAGTTGGGCTTTCGGAGACAGCATTCGTTTCATCCTCAAAATCAGCCGATTTCAAACTTGATTTTTTTACCCCAAAACGCCAGATTGCTCATTGCGGTCATGCAACGATAGCAACTTTTAGCTATCTTCAGCAGCTTGGTAGGATTGGAAAGACGGCCAGCTCCAAGGAAACGATTGATGGGAATCGAAATATTTTCATCGATGGCGATATGGCTTTTATGGAACAATTGGCTCCAAGTTATAAGGAGATCGACCACCGTATGGATAGCCTTATTTCTTCTTTGGGGATTGCTGATAAGGCACTCCTATCCGACCACGAACCCATCATTGTAAATACTGGGAATTCATTTTTAGTTGTGCCTTTGAAAGATGAAACAGCAGTTTTGAGTGCTCATCCAGATTTTGAGAAAATCCACAAGATAAGTGAGGAATTTGATTTAATCGGATATTATATCTTTTCTGAACATACAAAATTACCCGAAAGAGATGCGGGAACAAGAATGTTTGCACCTCGGTATGGAATCAATGAAGAATCTGCAACAGGGATGGCAGCAGGTCCGTTGGCATGTTATCTATATGATAAAATGGGAATCAATACGGAAGTATACCTGATTGAACAAGGGCATTTAGTGAAACCCCCATCACCAAGTATTATTACTGTTAAACTGAATTTTGTAAATGGAAAAATTGCTGGACTGATTGCCGGAGGAAAAGCAAAAGTCATTAAGTCTCTGACCATATCAATATAGATCAATCGCACTTAGAACATGCCCATTTCGCCTATCTTGTTCAATCAGACTTACGAATTTGACAGCGGGAATCAATCAAAAACAATATATTGGTTTTTTATTCGAACAGCTATGAAAGATATTATGGTGTGAAAGTCTTGAACGAAGCTATAGATTACACATACTACCAAGGAGTTGAATCTCGTGACCTCAGAAAATAATCAAAAAACGTTTGACGCCGACAAAGCCGAAGTATTTTCAGAAAAACTCTTAACGGCGCTCAATTATGGTTCATTATCGTTGATGATGTCTATCGGGCATCGCACGGGGATTTTTGATGCCATGAGAGCGTTGCCCCCCTCGACCTCGAAGGAGGTGGCTAAAGCGTCCGGCCTGAACGAACGTTACGTCCGTGAGTGGTTGGGAGCGATGGTCACTGCCGGCGTGATCGATGTCGACCCGACGAGCACAAGATATATGCTGCCGGCCGAACACGCCGCCTTTTTGACCCGGGCGGCGGGTGCAGACAATTTCGCAGTGTTCACGCAATACATCGGTCTGCTGGGGTCTGTGGAGGATAAGATCGTCGAGTGTTTCAAAAAAGGCGGCGGTGTGCCGTATGACGATTTTTTAAGATTCCACGCTGTAATGGCAGAAGACAGCGGGCAGTCGGTGATTTCTTCGCTCGAATCCCATGTGCTGCCGCTGGTGCCCGGCCTTACCGACAGGTTAGCTAAAGGTATCAGGGTTTTGGATATCGGTTGCGGAAGGGGGCAAATACTGAATCGGTTGGCCGAACTGTATTCGAATAGCCGGTTTACGGGGATGGACATTTCCGTGGAGGCGATCGGTGCAGCGCGCGCCGATGCATCACAGAAACGATTGCAAAATGTCGAATTTGTCATCCGTGACCTGAGCGATTTCGACGAAAAGGCCGAACCTGAGGCGTTTGATCTTATCACTTCTTTTGACGCCATACATGATCAGATCAAACCGCGCAACGTTCTCAAAGGCATTCACCGGGCATTGAAATCCGATGGCATTTACTTGATGCAGGATATTAAAGGATCAAGTCATGTCCATAAAAATGTTGACCACCCAATCGGAACATTCCTGTACACCATCTCCACAATGCACTGCATGACGGTCTCTCTGTCCCAAGGTGGTGAGGGATTGGGTGCCATGTGGGGTGAAGAGAAAGCGCGAGAATACCTCGAAAAGGCAGGTTTTATATCCATCGAGACGAACCAACTGGCGCATGATATTCAGAACAACTGGTATGTGATCAGAAAATAATTCGATGATCCTATATCAACCAAGCCACATATAAGGAATTGGTAATGGTCCAGATCAGTCAGCGTGCATCTAATTTTCATAGTGAAGATGATGCATTAAGCATGATTTTAGAGGGAACAGCAAAGGTAACCGGAGAGGCTTTCTTTGCTGCGCTGGTAGAAAATCTATCCAAAGCAATGGATACCCACTCCGCCTGGGTTACCGAATACATAGAGGAAACCCGGCAGCTGCGCGCATTGGCATTTTGGGCTGATGGGCAGTTATTAACTGATTTTATGATTGATATGGATGGAACACCATGCGGGGAAGTTATAGAACATGCTGAATTTGTACATTATTCTGATAATTTAATTAATATTTATCCGCAAGACTCTTTGCTGAAACAACTAAAAGCTGTCAGTTACATGGGCGTACCTCTGTGGGACACCGAGCAAAGGATTCTTGGACACCTGGCAATCTTGGATACGCGACCATTTTTGGAAGAATCTCGCACTTTAAAGATTTTTCAAATTTTTGCCGCACGGGCCTCTGCTGAGCTGCAACGAATCCGTGCCGAAAAAGTTATCCTCAAACGCGAAGAAAAATATCGGCGCATCGTAGAGACCGCCCGTGAAGGATTTGTGCTGCTTGATAAAAACTATATAATTACAGATGTCAATGAGATGTATTGCAAAATGACCGGATTTCGGCGCGAGGAGATCATAGGGAAAACTCCGCTGGATTTTTCACCTGACAATAACAAAGATTTTCTTATGACCAATCGAAAGGATCTCTTTTCAGGTAAACTCGAGGATTTTGAATGCACTGTTGCTTCGAAAGACGGCCGATTGATTCCTGTTCTGGTCCACAGCAACATCCTTAGGGATGACAAATCTGAGATTATTGGCAAAATGGCCTTTTTGACCGATATGACCGAGCATAAAAAGTCATTGGCACTGGCCGGTGAGATCCAGAAAAGTCTTCTTCCACAAAAGAACCCGAAAATTCCAGGGCTTGATGTCGCAGGAAAAAATATTACATGCGATGAAATTGGAGGTGATTATTTTGACTTTTTGGGGGACCTGGAATGCCAAGACAACCATTTTGACGTTGTGGTTGGGGACGTTACCGGCCATGGTGTTGATGCAGCGCTTCTTATGACTTCCGCAAGGGCTTTTTTACGCATGCGCGCCTCTCAGTGTGGAGGGATTTCCCAGATAGTTACCGAGATGAACCGCCATTTAACACTGGATATTATTGATACAGGCCGATTTATGACCATGTTCTACATGAGTATTGATGTGGAAAACAAATATCTCTCATGGGTAAGGGCTGGGCACGACCCAGCCATTATTTATGATCCCAGTGTGGACCAGTTTGAAGAGTTGAAAGGTACCGGGTTGGCGCTGGGGGTAGATAAGAATTATATATTTGAAGAAAATATTAAAACCGGCCTTGTCCAAGGGCAAATCATCGCTATTGGCACAGATGGGATATGGGAAACGTTCAATATGGATGGGGAGATGTTCGGTAAGCAGCGATTCCGTGAAATTATTCGCAACAATGCCCATAAGGGATCAAATGATATTCTCAATGCTATATACAGCGATATAGATACATTTTCTAAGGGTCTAAAAAAGGAAGATGATATTACTCTGGTGATTATTAAAATCGAAGAAACTCCAAGAGAAGGAGTAGATTGGCAAATATAGAAAGACTAATTTCATTATTTGGCACCTTTAGGTTTTGGAGGTTCTACTTTCGGGTAGGCTACATTTTAGGATTGCCAAATGAAATGTGCAATAATTGTAGTGGAGTTCTAAAGATTCGATGCAGGCACGTAATATAACAAAACAAACAGCTTAAAAAAGATTAGATTTGGCCTATGTAAACCCCAACTCGGAAATGGCTGGACACTACTATTGTCGATTTCTTTATTTCAATTTTTTTTGAGTTAGTATTTGGGCCCTTAAAAAAAAGTAGTTGCTAAAAGAACTACCGGGAAAAACGGGCCCAAGATTTTTCCACAATTTTATGATAGATTTTTTTATATTATTTGAACTCCAGCTTTAATGGCTCTGAATTATAGCTGTTGTGCTCATGGGCATTGTCAAAAACCGCGACGGCAAATGGATATTTCTTGCGGGTGTTGAATTGAACATCATCTTCGTATCCGGTATCTAGTTTTCTCGACATCACCAGGGTCCATTTCCCGTTTCCCCAAATTCCTTTGGTTTTTACGTCTGCAAAACTGCCTTTCCATTCTGTGTTGAGCCTATAGCCGGGGATCTCTTGACCATTCTGAAATGATGTACCTGCCGTTATCTCAACGGCCTCAGAAACTAGCAGTGCATCTTCTACTGATGCCTTTCTGGAGGTGTTCTGCATAAAGGCGGGTCCTGATTTGTCCTTGGTCTGGTTGCTCTCCGCCTTGCCTGAGCCTGCGTCTCGCTTTCGGCCCTCTTCGGGTTTTTTGCTGGGATTTGTCGTTACAAAGCCGTCTTCGGTATACCCCACCGGATTTGATCTGACAGATTTCCAATGCCACATATCGGCCTTTTCTTTGGAAGTGCTTACGGCATAGTACCACTCTTTTTCATTTTTAGATTCATTGTGGCAAAGAACCGCACAACCTTTGGTGGCAAACTTATCTATTCGATTAATTTCCCATGTCATGCCCAATCGGTCTTCATCTCCCTTAAACTTATACCATTTACCACCGGTATTTTTCCATCTGTTTTTATTCAGCGTTTTATCTTTATCTGCCCACTCAAATCGGAAAAAAATTTCATCTTTAGTGTATACAGA
>JBATKU010000678.1:0-7233 GCA_049669725.1 Desulfobacterales bacterium | reverse complement strand
TCGCCCGAGACCTGCCTTCCGGGCAGCGGGTGGGAGTTCAGGAACGCTGGCAGCGTGCTGATGCCGCTGAAGAGTTGCGACGGCAAGCCCATGTGGGTCAACAAGGCCTTCATGGGAAAAGGCACCTGGAAGCAGCTGCCCTGCTTCTGGTTCCCCCAGAGGGGTCGGATATTGACCAATGCCTATCAGTTGAAACTTTATAATTTCTGGGATGCCCTGACGCGGCAACGAACTGATGGGGCCCTGGTGAGGGTGATAACACCGGTATATGATAATGAGGAACTGGCCGATGCGGAAAAACGCCTCCAATCGTTCACCCAGGCAATTGTCCCTGTTCTCGCTGAATTTTTGCCAAAATAGGTTTAGATCGTTTTGATGGCTAAGATCGTTGGGTTCGTGGAGATAGTATATGACTATTAAACGATTTGAGGATTTAGAGTGCTGGCAAGAGGCGAGGATATTGGTGAAAATGATCTATGCTGCAGTTAAAAGCAGTCCGGAATTTCAGAAGGATTTTCGGCTCGTTGGTCAATTTACTGCTGCGGGGGTCTCCGTGATGAACAACATCGCCGAGGGCTGGGCTGCCCAATCAAACGCCGAGTTTGTAAGGTTCCTCCGATATTCACGCAGATCTGCTGCAGAAACTCAAAACTGCTCATATGTAGCTCTCGATCAAGAATATATTTCTCAAGCTACTTTTCAAGAAATTTATGATCAAGCATTAAAAACCATAATGATAATTGATGGGCTAATTCGCTATCTTCGTTCAACACTATCAAAGAATAAAAAACGGTCCTAACGATCTCAACGACCTAAACGTTCCCAACGTTCCATACGATCTCAACGACCTAAACAATCAAAACGATCCAACCAACACAACGAACTAAACGATCCAAACGCCCTACATGATCTTTCTTTCCACACTTCTGATATCCCTGTTCATCACCATGGCCTTGATTCCTATTTTTAAGACCATTGCGGTGAAAATGAACGCTATGGACTTTCCCAATCCACGCAAGGTGCATTTGTCGCCCATGCCCAAGATCGGCGGGATTGCCATGGCTATGGGAATCCTGGTGCCGGTGGCACTGTATGCCAACGGTGACCCACTGTTTAATTCCATTCTAATCGGGGCCTGGATCGTGGTCATATTCGGTGTGGTCGATGACTTTAAAAACCTGGGATACAAGGGAAAATTTGTCGGCCAGGTACTGGCGGCTCTGGTGGTGATTTTCTACGGCGGAATGAAGATACAGCTTCTGGGCGACTGCATGCCGGAAGGGGCCATCCTACCGGATCTTATATCAATTCCGCTGACGCTGTTGGCCATTGTCGGGGTCACCAATGCCATCAATTTGTCAGATGGCCTGGACGGGCTGGCGGGCGGCAGCTCGCTTCTGATTTTCATCTGCATCGGCTACCTGGCCTATACCGGGCTGTATCAGCCGGTGAATCATTTAATCTTGGTCATGGCGGCGGCCATCATCGGATCCATATTCGGCTTTCTGCGGTTCAACACGTATCCAGCCACGGTGTTCATGGGGGATGCCGGCAGTCAGCTTCTGGGCTTTCTGGCCATTACCCTGTCGCTGGGGCTTACCCAGTGCAGCACACCATTGAGCCCTTTTTTGCCGCTGCTTTTAGTCGGCTTCCCCGTACTTGATACTTTGACGGTAATGGCCGAGCGGATCTCCAACGGCAGGTCCCCGTTTAAGGCCGACCAAAACCACTTCCATCATAAACTCTTGCGCCTGGGCCTGTTTCACACAGAGGCAGTGGTGACCATATATATCCTGACAGCCTTTCTGGTGGCATCTGCCTTTGTGTTCCGATTTCATTCCGAGTGGTTCCTGCTGATTTTTTACCTCGTTTTCTCCGGTATCATAGTCTTCGGCTTTGTCATATCAGACCGATTCGGCTGGACACTGCAGCGCTTTAATCTGATCGATCACGCTATTAAGGGTCGATTGAAGATTCTCAAGGAACGATTCATCTTAATAAAGGTGTCATTTCATTTTGTGGAGTTTGTCCTGCCGCTGATGGTGATTATTTCCTGTCTGATTCCGGCTGAGTTCCCTTTTTATTTTAGCTTGATCTATCTGGCCCTGGCTGCTGGGACGGCTATCACCTGGATATTTTTTAGAGACTGGCTGACGGGCATGCTGCGGGTAGCCTTTTACCTCCTTGTTCCACCAGTGTTGTGGCTGGGAAATACGGACTTGGCAACGTGGATTGCGCCGCGTGCTTTGCAGGTTTACAATTTGGCGTTTGTGGCTCTGGCCATGTTTGTGGTGTTGACTCTGAAATTTACCCGGCGGCAGAAGGGGTTTAAGGCCACACCCATGGATTTTTTGATCCTGGTGATCGCGCTCGTCGTGCCCAACCTGCCCGATTCCACGATTCTGAGCTTTAACATGGGTTTCCTCGCGGTAAAGCTCATCGTGCTGTTTTTCAGCTTCGAGATCCTGATCGGTGAACTCCGTGGGCAAACTGCCCGACTCGGGGTAGCAATAGTAGCCGCCCTGCTTTTGGCAGCTGTGAGAGGACTGTTGTAATAGAAGATAAGAAGGCGCGAGGATGTC
This sequence comes from Desulfobacterales bacterium, assembly GCA_049669725.1. Taxonomy (GTDB): domain Bacteria; phylum Desulfobacterota; class Desulfobacteria; order Desulfobacterales; family JAFDCJ01; genus JAFDCJ01. Next base: position 4,651 of record JBATKU010000678.1, on the reverse strand, counting down.
TGATCTACTTCTCACCTACTTATCTTTTTAACTTCTTTTTGTTTAAGTATTTAACTAAACTCCGGGAGAGAAAAACGTATGATTAAAAGAATTACAGTGGGGGCGCTAATTATACTACTGGCCGCGACGTTAACAGCCTGCGGTGGGCCGGAGGAGAAGAAGGCCAAGTTTTTCAACAAGGGCAAGGCGCTTTATGAGCAGGGCGATTATGTCAAGGCGCGGCTGGAGTTTAAAAACGCTCTCCAGATTGATCCCAAATATGCCGAGGGCTATTTTTGGCTAGGAATGGCGGAATTCCGACAGGGCCGGTTTAAACCGGCTTTCGGCGCTTTATCCAAATCAGTTGACCTGAACCCCCATCTGTTGGCCGCTCAGGTAGAGCTGGGCCGCATGTTTCTGCTGTCCCGCGCCATGGATCGGGCCATGGAAAAGGCTGAGCTGGTGCTGGCAAAGGAGCCTGACAACCCCAAAGCCCTGGTTCTTAAAAGCTCCGTGCTGCTGGCCGACAAGCAGACCGGCGCAGTTGTTGAAATTATGGAAGGTCTGATTGCCGCTGACTACAAAATGCCGGATGTTTACCTGCTGCTGGCTAACGCTCATTCTCTGAAAAAGGATGTGACAAAAGCGGAGGCCGCTTTCAAAGACGGTATCGAGGCCAACCCGGATTCTGTGCCCCTGCTGCTGGCCCGTGCCAAATTCTACAGGGACAACCAAAGGATCGATGATGCCGCCGAAGCCATGCAGCAGGCGATCAAGCTGTCCCCGGACAGGCCGGCGTACAAGGTGACCCTGGCCGGCCTTTACTGGGAAGGCGGACGCCGGGAGGCTGCTGTCGAACAGGTTGCCGGTATCGTCTCTGCAGATCCGGCCAATGAAGACAACCGGATCCTGGCAACACGGTTTTACGTTTCCAAACAGCGCTTCGAGGAAGCCGAGCAGACCCTGAAAGAGGGCATCGAGCAAAAACCGGCCAGTTTTAAGCTACGTCTGGTCCTGGGAGATCTTTATGCCAATCTGAAAAAAATTCCGGAGGCCATCCAGACCCTGGAAGCCTGCTTGGCCCTGGATGATGACCCGGCCAATCCTGGTATCATTCAGGCCAAAAATGCCCTGGCCAGGATTTATCTCCTCCAGGGGGAAGCCGACAAGGCCGAGACCTATGTCGACGATGTCCTCAAAGACAATCCCAAAAGCGTGGAGGGGCATTTCAACAAGGGCAACATCTATCTGGTCAAAGGTGACGGCGTGAATGCGGTTTCCGAATTCAGGACCGTGGTCAACGAGCGCCCCGGGTTTATCGATGCTTACATTCGCCTGGCCCGGGCTCATTTGCTCAACAAGGAGACGGAGCTGGCGGTCGACACCCTGCAAAACGCCGTGGCAGCAAACCCTAATTCCAAGCAAGCCCGCCTATCTCTATCACAGGTTTATGTCCTTAAAAAAGACCTGCCGGCGGCTGAAGACCAGCTGCGCAAAGTGGTGGAAATCGATCCCGACGATCCCGTCTCACGGGCGAGCCTGGCCGACCTGCTGATGGCCAAAAAGGAATCCGACGCCGCCGAAAACGAATATGTGGCCATCACCCGCAAAGCCCCCCAAAATCCCATTGGATACCTGCGGCTCAGCCGTCTGTATCTCACTGAAAACAAAACGGAAAGTGCCCTGGTGGTGCTGGAAGAAGGCTATACCCAAAACCCACGCTCGGACCCCCTGCTGACGGCCCTGATCCAATTGTATGTCCGCCAGGACCAGGCGGACAAGGCCGCGGCCCTGTGCGAAAAGCGTATCAGCGCCAACAGCCGCGATGTATTCGCCTATAACCTGCTGGGCTGGGTCTACAGCCGGACGAAGGAATATGCTAAAGCTGAATTGGCTTTGAACACTGCCATCGAGTTGCAGCCCATGTGGCCGGCCCCCCACAACAATCTGGCCAACCTCTACCTATCCCAGGGCCGCAAAAAAGAGGCTATTGCCAAATTCGAGTCGTCCCTTCAGGCCAACCCCAAAAATCCGTCCGTCTACCTGTCCCTGGGGTTGCTGTATGAAAAGGAACGCGAGTTTAAAAAGGCCATGGATGTCTACGAACGCGCCCTGGCGCAAAATTCCAGTTTTTGGTTTGCCGCCAACAACCTGGCATTTTTGTTAACGGAGAATTCACAGAGCAAGGCGGATATTGAGCGTGCGCTGGATCTGGCGCTGGGAGCTTTGAAGATGCGGCCGGGTGATCCGACTATCCTGGACACCCTGGGATGGGCGCACTATCGCCTCGGCAATTACAGCCAGGCCGGAGAGTTGATCGAGCAGGCCCTGGTCGGCAACCCCGACGCGACCATACTGAACTACCACATGGGCATGGTGCATTACGCCAACGGACAGAAGGAAGCCGCTAAAGTGAGTCTGCAAAAGGCCCTGGAAAGCGAAGGCGACTTCTACGGGCGCAGTGTTGCTGTCGCAACACTTGAGAAGTTAAGAAGTTAAGAGCTGACAAAGGATTTTCCTGTTGAGGAGAGATATTCAATGGTTGACCAGATAAGAAGGGCTTTTCGTTCTGTTTGCTCTAATTTTTCTGGATCGTGGGGAAAATGGCGGCACTTTGCAAATATATGGAGATGAAATAAATGAAGACAGCAAAATTAGTGTGTTTAACTATGATGTTGTTGGCTTGGACAGGTTTGGCAGATGCTTCGGAGGAAGCGGCTTGGCCATCGGCGGACTATGTTATTGGTCCCGGGGATGTTCTGGACATTTCGGTCTGGAAGGATGAGGCTATGACCAAGCTGGTGACTGTTTTGCCCGACGGCAAAATATCCTTTCCACTGATCGGGGAAGTCAAGGCGGCCGGCAAGACCGTGGCTGTTCTGCACAAAGAGCTGGAAGTCAAGCTCAACCGCTTTGTCCCGGACGTCAGCCTGAGCATGGTGGTCTCCCAGGTCAACAGCATGCTGATCTACGTCATCGGACGGGTCAACAACCCCGGGCGGTTCGTGCTCAACACCAAGGTCAACGTCCTCCAGGCCCTGGCCATGGCCGGGGGGCTGAATCCTTTTGCAAAACGTGGTAAGATAAAGATATTCAGGGAAGAAGGTGGCGAGACGAAAACCTTTGCCTTCGATTTTGATGAGGTCGCCAAGGGCGAAGCCCTGGAACAGAACATCCACCTCCAAAGAGGCGACGTCATCGTCGTTCCGTGATTGGTTGGGCCACAGACTATGGAGACTATTTGACTATTAAGCTAATTATCTATTTAAGCAAAACCATGCTGATAATGGTTTTAGTAGGACTGACTCTATTGCCAAACACATGGGCGGATGAATTCGAGGTTATTCCTTCGGTTCTGGTGCGGGAGGAATACAACGACAACATCTTTTTTACTAAAAATGATAAAACCGACGATTTTATTACCACCCTGGCCGGCTCTTTGGAGATGATCGAACGCACCGAACGGGTGAACGCCAACCTCTACGGCCGGGTGGCGCCGTTCTGGTATGCCGACAACAGCGACCTGGACGACACGGACTGGCTGGTCCGGGGCAACGCCGACTACCAGTTCACCCCGCTTTTCAAGGCCGGGGCAAGTGCCGGCTACCTGGTGGACCATCGGCCCGACCGGGACGTAGACGTGACCGGTGTAATTTTAGGCGCCCGGGAGCGCAAGCGCTGGGATGCCGGTCTCGGCGCAGATTACAGTTTCAACGAAATTACGGCCGCCAATCTGACCTATGCTTTCCGCGATGAAAACTGGGATAGAGGCAGTATCGATGACTTGAAAGCCCACGACATCAACCTGGGATTTACCCGTAATCTCAGCGGGTGGTGGGAGACCACCATCGCCCGTATTAACTTTGGTTATGGGTATTATGATTATGATACGTCCGATACGGACATTGTCTACGGGTCGGTGGGGGTGAAGCACCGGTTTACCGAGAAGTTCAGTGCCCTTCTGGACCTGGGGCCGCGCTATTCCCACTCGGATTTCGATACCATTCGCCTGCAAGAGATGTCCCCCGGGGTATTCCAGCCGGTGGTGGTTAACGACAGCGACAGCCAGTGGGGCGGTGTGGGCCGCCTGGACCTGGACTATCGGGCAGAAAAGACCTTCAGCCGGTTGACGGCCTCCCACGGCCTGTATCCGGTCAGCGGCCGGCCGGGGCCCACCGAGCGCACCACAGCCCGTTTCAGCATTACCCACCTGTTTACGGAAAAAATACGGGTCAGCCTGCCCCTGGGCTGGATCCGCAACCGGGCCGACGGCGATCAATTTTCCGTCGACGAAATCGACCAGGATACCGCTTACGTCGGCCCGTTTGTGCGCTGGGAAATTTACGACGGTTTTACCCTGGAAGGGCGGTATAATTTTACCTACATCTGGGATCATGACGATGATCAGGAAAGATACCGCCACCTGGCTTTTGTGCAGCTGGCTTACGGCCTGCCCCTGTTTGATCTGTTCCGAGACTTCGACCCGGTCAGCGGCGGCCGCCCGGGGTTCGAGTTCGACCAGGTGAGGTATGGAAGATAGCCGCCTATGGCTGTTTTAAGAAGGCTAAGAGGACGAACTGATAGAAGTTAATGAAGATAAGAGGTTAAAGGGATAGATTGTATATCTATTTCACTATTTAACTGAACTTGGGGAGCAACGACAATGGAAGAT
>JBATKU010000677.1:0-1604 GCA_049669725.1 Desulfobacterales bacterium | reverse complement strand
GTATATAGCCCTTGGGGAAGGTTTTTTAGGTGAATGGCAGAAGGCTGTCGGTAAGTGTGGGAAGTTATACAGAGGAATTAGAAAGGTTGGACTTGAGGGTGTAAATTAAACTCTGTCCAAACCTTACTTTTGTATTATGGACAGAGAAGATTTAGAAGGCATTGAGAAAAAAGCCTTAGAACAATTAAAGAGTGGTAAATCGCTTTTCGGAAAAGATGGAGCATTCGCTCCTCTACTCAAAGGATTTATTGAAAAGGCACTGGAATCAGAGATGGAAGAACATCTGGGTGAATCTGAACGTATCCGGGGCAACAAACGAAATGGTAAAGGCAAAAAGACCATCAAGAGCTCTACCGGCAGTTTTGAGATTGAAACACCCCAGGATCGCCACAGCAGTTTTGAGCCGGAACTGATCAAAAAACGGCAGACCATACTTGCCGAAAGCCTTGAAGAAAAAATCATCGGTTTGTATAGTTTGGGCATGAGTTATCGTGACATATCCAAGCATATCCAGGAGATGTACGATACAGAGATATCACACACGGTTTTAAGCCAGATCACCGACAAGATCATCCCTGAGATAAAAGCATGGCAAAGTAGGCCTTTGGAGGCTGTTTACCCGATCATCTGGTTAGATGCCATGCGCTTTAAAGTCAAAGAAGATGGCAGGGTAGTTCACAAATCCTTGTATAATATCCTAGGTGTAAACAAAGATGGTTTCAAAGAGATCCTTGGTATTTACTTATCGGAAACTGAAGGAGCTAATTTTTGGCTTCAAATATTGACCGACTTGAATAACCGGGGGGTAAAAGATGTGCTGATTGCCAGTACGGATAACCTGAGTGGTTTCAGTGAAGCCATTCAGAGTGTTTTCCCAAAAGCAGAGGTTCAGAGTTGCATTGTTCACCAAATCCGGAATTCGCTTAAGTATGTTGCATCGAAAGAACAGAAAGAGTTTATGAAAGACCTGAAGATGGTTTACCGGGCAGACACTAAAGATATGGCTGAGATGGAACTGGAAAGCCTGTCTGAGAAATGGAAAAAGAAGTACCCTGTTGTTATCGAATCCTGGCAAAGGAACTGGGATAAATTATCCACCTATTTTGATTACACAGGCCCCATCAGGAAGCTGATCTATACTACAAATCCGATTGAAGGCTATCACCGTCAGATAAGGAAAGTCACTAAAAACAAGGGGGCCTTTCCCAATGAAATATCATTGCTGAAATTAACATACCTGGCCACCAAAAGGATTGAACAAAAATGGACTTCGCCATTATCAAACTGGGGCCTCACAGTTCAGCAACTGGCCATTAAGTTTGAGGGTAGGCTTGATTTGGATATAAAAACATAATGCCATTGAAATATGGATAACTTTCTTAACGCTTCGCTAAAAGTTACCCACATTCCAACAGCACATCAACAAAATAAATAAATTTGAAAAATAACATAAATATTAACCAGACAGAGTTTAGTTTACACTCCCACTGGCAAATAAAACGGTCTTTAATTTTTCCCTAAAAAGTGTATCATCGTTAAGCATTTCGTTAATAACAATTAATGTTGCATTTTGAAGGGCTGTGTCTTTTTGCTTGATGGCATCC
>JBATKU010000676.1:0-2056 GCA_049669725.1 Desulfobacterales bacterium | reverse complement strand
ATAGTCTATACTGATTATATATATTTATAATGGAGAATAACAATGAAAACAGCAAAATTATTTAAAAATGGGCACAGCCAGGCGGTCAGATTGCCGAAGGAATTTAGAATGACCGGCGACGAAGTTTATATTAAAAAGCAAGGCGAGGCAATAATCCTGTTACCTAAAGGAAAGTCATGGGCCCCTCTTTTTAACAGTCTGGACCATTTCGCGAAAGATTTCAAAATCGAGCGAAATCAACCCAGAGAAAATCAGAAACGGGAACCAATGTTCAAATGAAATACCTGCTGGATACAAATATCTGCATTTACATCATAAATGAAAAGCCGGGGACATTGCTGAGAAAATTTGAACAATATCCCGTTTATGAATTTGGGATATCTTCAATAACGCACGCAGAGTTACAGTATGGGGTTGAAAAAAGCAAAAATACAAAAACAAATCAAGACGCTCTCGATGAATTCCTGTTGCCACTGACGATTCTGCCCTTTCACGGAAAAAATTTGGTTACATGCTACGGGGAAATAAGGACATCACTGGAATCCAAGGGCGAAATAATTGGTCCTCTTGATATGCTAATAGCAGCCCATGCTTTGAGTCTGGATCTAACGATTATTTCGAATAACATCAAAGAATTTATGAGAATCCCAAAGCTCAAATGTGAAAATTGGTTAGGCGCAAGCTGACCTGCACGCCATCCACCCTGCAAGCTTTCAGGCTTTCAGGCCTGCCAGCCTTTATACCTTCCAGCTTCCGGGCTTTCTCTCTTCCCAGCCTCATAGCTTCACGCCGTCATCGATCTCCTTGCAAAAAAGGCGCTTCCTTGTTATTCTTTTTATTATGTTAAGGTTGCGGGGGATGGCTTGGGAAGGTCGAGGTAGAAATGGAAACCTTCATCCTTAAGTAGCGCCAAATGTTATAGGCCAGCATATCAATCTGGAAAAAGGCATAATTGGTTTTAAAACCTCTAACCGTGGACTTTTTTTGCTAACTTTTTTGGTTGTTTTACCATCTGGGTATCTCCTGTTTTTGGATTTAGTTGGCCCTAAACCCAATTATTACAGGAGCCCAGGTGGTTTTTCAATTTTTATTTATTAATACCTGAAATTTGATGTAAAATTCAGGTATTACAATGGAGGATTTTCAATGATCCGGATTAAATTCATTTCGGCTATTATTCTTGTCATCTTTTTTCTGATTTCAGGCTGTGCTTCAGATGAAGAAAAGAAACAATCGTATTTTGAAAAAGGCAACGCCTATTGCGAGAAAGGCGAATATAAAAGCGCCAAACTTGAGTTTAAAAATGCCATCCAGATCGATCCGAAATATATACAGGCATATCAAAAGCTAGGCGAAACCAATCTGAAGCTTGGTGATGCCCAGGGTGCCTTTAGAGCGTATTCTGCCGTTGCCGAGCTGGATCCGCATAATATTGATGCCCAGCTCAAATTGGCCACCTTTCTGGTGTTGGCCAAACAATTAGGAGAGGCCCGGGCCAAAGTAGATTTGATTTTAAACCAGAAGCCAAACAATGTTGATGCCCTGCTGCTGCTGGCTGGTCTCAAGGCTCAGGAGAAAAGTTTTTTTGAGGCCAAATCACTATTTAGAAAAGTTATTGATATCGACAGTAAGGAAACCCGAGCCTATTTAGGCCTGGCCCAGGTCCTGGCTGCAGAAGGAAAGCCGGGAGAAGCTGAAAATGTTTTGTTGCAGGCGGTGGCCATCGATTCTAAGGCCTTAAAACCCCGGCTGGCCCTATATAATTTTTATTTAAACCAGAAAAAATTTGATCAGGCCGAAGCAGAGATAAAAAAAATCACAGCGGACAACCCCAAAAACGCCGCCATGGCTGTTGTCATGGGCAACCATTATTTTCGGCGGGCAAAACTTGATGAAGCCGAAGCCGCCTATCAAAAGGCCATTGATATTAACCCGGACAACGTCGAGTACTATGGCGTTCTGGCAGGCTTTTATAACGCCAGCGGGAAAAAAGAGAAGGCCTTGGATATCTACCAAAAAGCCCTAAAACTGGAACCCGAAAATATCAAGATAAAGC
>JBATKU010000675.1:0-1734 GCA_049669725.1 Desulfobacterales bacterium | reverse complement strand
TTTGCCGGGCTCGCTTTTCACTTCTATGGTCCCGTTGTGCCGGGTAATGATGCCATATACCACCGACAAACCAAGGCCCACACCTTTTCCCTCCGCTTTGGTTGTAAAAAAGGGATCAAAAATTTTTTCCTTGTCTTCCTCGGTAATGCCGCATCCCGTATCGGAAACCATGACGTCTAAGAATCTCTCAGTCCCTGCTTTTCTGCTGGCCGTTACCGTCAGGGTGCCGCCATCAAGCATAGCGTCTGAAGCATTGTACATGAGATTTAATAGGGCCTGTTGAATCTGCTGAAAATCGCATTGAACTTTGGGCAGATCCGGATCAATGTTTTTTCTAAGCTGTATTCCTTTAATTTCCAAATCATGGGCAATAAGAAAAAGAGTTTTGTCAATAATGTCTGTAATGCTGCTGCTCTTAATCGTGATTTTAGACTGGCGGGAAAAGGCCAAAAGATTTTTTACGATTTCTCCGCACCGGGCGGTTTCCGATTCCATGGTGGCCAAATATCGGGAAATGTCCTCAAGTCTTTCACGAGAGAATCTATCCCGGTCCATAAGCTTAATCATCAACCGGATATAGGTCAGAACTGCAGCCAAAGGATTGTTTATCTCATGAGCAATGGTAGCGGCCAATTTCCCCAAGGAGGCCAGTTTTTCTGTCTGCACAATCTGTTCCTGGGCATCTTTGAGGTCCTCATAGGCCTGCTTTATATTTTCATATAGATTTGCATTATCTACGGCAACACCGATCTGGTTGCCGATAGCGGTCAAGAATTCAATATATTCGGCTGCAAGGTCAACCGGATAATGGCTGCTGACGCACATCACTCCTATGAACTGCCCTTTGGTTGACAGCGGTATATAAGCGGTTGTATGCAGGCCCTCTTCAATCATGGAATCCACATAGGGGTCTTGGGATCGCAAATAATTGTCCACCAACCGTGTTTCACCGTCAAGTATGGTCTGACCCAAAAGTCCGTCTCCGGGGTTACGAGTTTTCATAAAAGGCTTGGCTATTAATTTAGTTGAAAGCCCTTTGTGCGCCACCAGGTTGAGGATTTGTTTTTTATCGTTCATCAAATAAATCCTGACGCTGTCAGACTCTAAAACCTCAAGGGTTTTATCAATAGCGCTGCTGAGTATCTCATCAAGATTCAAACTGCTGCTGACGGTTTTAGAAATGGAATTTAAAATATTTAACCGGATATTCCGCTTCTTGATTTGCTGTTGCGAGATTTTTCTCTTGGTAATGTCTCTTATAATCAGCACATAGCCGGCAATGTTCCCGGATACATCCACCGTTACATTGGATGTAATCAGCGCATAAAATCCTGAATTATTTTTACCCACAAGACGGGTCTCAAACTCCACAACAAAACCCTCCTGGGAGACTCTTTTCTGGAGCTCAATAAAATCCTGTTTCTCAACAAAGAGCTTGGCAGTAGATTCCAGTGCCAAAACTTCTTTTTGGGTCTTATACCCCAGTATATGAACCCCTGCCTGGTTAACCTCAACGATCCTTCCGTTAGGGTTGGTAAGAATGATGGCATCACGAGAGCGCTCAAATATGGTTCGATACTTCTCTTCGGATTTTTGCAAATTTTCCAGACGATTGGCCAGCATCTCATCCAGGTTGCCTACCAATTTGTCAATATTTTCGTGAAGGTGCTGCCTTTCCGTGATGTCCGTAGCTCTTTCCAGGACATAAACGATCTCGCCACGTTCGTTCTTGAC
>JBATKU010000674.1:0-4547 GCA_049669725.1 Desulfobacterales bacterium | reverse complement strand
GTTACCAGGGCACAGGCTTTGCTCCGCGGGGCCAGCACAAAAACGCCACCCAAGACGAAGGCAGCCAGGGCAATTAACAGGCCAATTATTGGTATAACGGTAATTCCCAGTATCGTAAAAACCAGGCCTATAAATATAAGTATGGCACCAACCATTGCGTTTGATACTCGCTCCAACTTGCAGTCTAATGCTTTCATTTTGTTACCTCGCTCTATGGTCAAATTTGATAAATAGCGTAAATTTAAGTGATCAGTTTGCTGTGCTCAGACCGTGAGGAACCTTTCTCAAATTTTTGAGGTCATAATTTTGGTCTCGAAGAAAATTTAAGATTTTAGCGTAATCATCATCCGCAATCGTATTTTCTCTTGCCATAATCCAGACATAGTCCCTTTTGGTGCGCCCGATGACAGTCTGCGAATAATCTTCGTTGAGAAAAATAATTCGATACTCGGCTTTAAATGGCCAGACAAACTGCATACCCCAGACAGCGTTGGACTGTTGGTCCCGAATGTATCCACGGGGGTTATATTCCTTGAGGGGGCCATCAAGGCTGCCTTTATTAAATTTGAAGGTGGTCGCCACGGTTCCGTCATCGTCAAGTCTATAGGACTCCATGGCATTGAAGGCATCTTTTTCGATAAAGGTCGGTATGCTGGCAATGACATACCAGTCTCCCATGAAACGATTCAGATCAACATTTTCGACAGTATAAATCGGTTTCATTGTTTGGCACCCGGCAGCTATAGCAAATACACAAATGGCTAAGATCGGTTTTAAGGTTCGCACGCTAATCTCCTTTGGTGGAAATTGTACTCTGCTAAAGCCCGAGTATTTTCTTCTTGAATGAATCATTAATTGGATTAGGACCCAGCCAAATAGAAAAAACGGCTTCAGCAAAGTCAGCCCCCTCGATGATACCCTTTGATTCTCCGTTCAGAGCCAGTTCTGTACCTCTGCCCGGAATATACGTCAGCGAATATCGATCCCCCGGTTGAACATCTTCGTATAGCGAGTTATGGTAATCAATCCGGGGTCGCAGCCTTTCATAGGTTGTCGCGTCCACGTTTTTGGCGATGCTCTTTTCGGTCGCTGGGCCGAAATCTTTACCTTTAATAGCGCGGAAGTACTCCAGTTCAATCCGTTTGGCCTTATCGGATAGAACCTCATCGACCGGGGCCCCCTCCTCCAGGTAGAGGGCCCCCGTATAAGCCTTAAAACCCCAGTAGCGCAAAAGGCCGGTGCCTGTTAATCTCAGGTTTTTGCCTTCAGCAATATGGTCATCGCTGAATTTTATGCCTTCTATTTCAGCCGCGCAGGCGGGCAAATAAAAAAGAACTAAACTCAAGGCCAAAATTACATACTTGGTGAAGGTCGTTCTTTTCATTTTGCACCTCAATTTGTTAACCTGGCGTTCGATTCAAGATTAAGGATTTTGTTTGGCTCATTCGGGTAATGTGGTTAATAGTGAACCCTTGTCCTGATGCTGCCGGGCTATTTCGCTTTTATCGTGTAGGATAAAGATGCGCATCATGCCCGTGAAATCAATATTAGAAAAAAGCAGGTAGAATGATAGGAAAAAACTGTTAATTCAGAGAACAGGATTTTAGAATTTGAACTTCAATAATTTATTGTGTATCTTATAAACTGCGATAGCTATTAGCTCTGGTTGCCAGTAGGCGCAGTTAAAACTTTATACAACTCGATCAGGGACTTATTATTGACCATCATGCCATTTAATTTTGCGATAATCGGTGGAGGGTTAACCGCTACTGCCATGCTATGTCAATTTGTGAAAAGGTTGCAGGATAAAGCGGGAAAGGGACAGCTGGATCCTTCAGGGATTAAAATTCAAATATACGAAAAGCAGGATGTTTTCGGACCGGGCTTTCCCCACAGCGACAGATTTGCGCTGCCTTTTCATATTACCAACATGTGCGCATTGGACATGGGAATTCTGGATAATAACCCCGGCGATTTTCAGGACTGGGTATTAGCCAATTCAGATAACCTGAAAAAGCACCCTTTCTTTCTGCATGACCCATCTTCCGAAATGCAAGGACCCCGACCAGAATGCAATCACTACCCTCGCGCTGTCATGGGCGAGTATCTAAAGGCGAGATTTCAAGAGGCAGTACAATCAGCCCGGCAGGCCGGTATTCGTGTAAACCTCTATCCGGCCTCGGAAGTCATTGATCTCGAACAGAAGGTTAACCGGATCGGTCTGAGCATCAAAGATCTTTCATCAGAAATCTATTTCTCATGCGAAGCGGACCGTGTGCTGCTCGCAACCGGCCACTGGTTTGAAGAAAATGATCAGGATCACTACTTCACTTCACCCTGGCCGGCCCAAAAACTGCTCCACAACATACCACCAAATGCTCAAGTTGCCGTCATCGGTACGAGCCTCAGTGCCATTGAGACCCTGTTGACGCTTACCTCGGATGGAAAGTTTGATCGTTCCGATTCCGGTGAACTGTCCTATGAACCTTCGGCCAATCCGAGGAAATTATTTCTGTACTCCCGGAGGGGACTGTTACCGAAGGTCAGAGGAAAAATGGGCCCTCACCGGAACCGGTTTTTGAATCGTGAGAATCTGGATCTGCTTCTGTCTGAACATCGCGGGCAATTGACCCTGGATCCAATTTTCAATCTGCTGAATACTGAACTGGAATTTGTCTATGGCCACACCATCGATTGGGAGGAAATCGTAAATCCTACCGGCAAGCCGACGGATCTGCTGCAGGGGTATTTAGATGATGCCGTCAATGGGGATGGCCCTGACGGAGAGCTCATCTGGCAGACTGTCCTGCACCAGAGCTTCGATATGTTTAGAGAAATCTACCTCAATCTGACGCTTGAAGATAGAGAACGTTTTGACAAAAATTACACCTCTGTTTTTTTTACCCATGCCGCCACCCAGCCGGCCTTTAACGCTGAAAAATTACTGGCCCTCTTGAAGGCCGGCATTGTTGAGGTAATCAAACTCGGAAATAGCTACCAACTGGTCAAAGATCAAGTTAATGATTATTATGAATTCATCTACCGGGATACCCGGGGCAATCTAAGGCGAGATACCTACCGGTACGTTGTCGATGCCCGCGGGCAGAAAAAGTCGCTGTTAACCGATCCTTCAACCCTGGTGGGAAATTTACTCAGCAGGAGAATTGTTCTGATTAAAGAATTCCGGCCGGCTGACCACCCGACTGATCCAGATCATCACTTCACGGCCGATCGGGCGCACGCTGGCGAAACCTATGAAACCGGAAGTATCTGGATAGATCCCGCGACTCACGGCATTATGCAAATGGGGCCTGAGAACCAAGTAACCGGATCCAGCGTTATCTATGCGGTGGGGGCCATGACAAGAGGCCAGATACTCGATGCCAGCATGGCACGCGGCATCGTCCAGGCCACAGCCCGGATTGCAGATGATCTGGTTGATTATCTGATCCGAACCTGACGACAATGAATACGCAGCGCATAAGCCATAAATCCAAGTGGTTCATTACCGGACTGATCGCTCTGGCCGTCATTGCCTATGGATCCGGCTGTGCGTATATGTGGGTCAATCAAAAGTATTATATTTTTATGCCCCAGCGGGAGATCTCCCAGACGCCGGCCGATCACAATCTGGCATTCGAAGATCTATATTTGCCGGTTTCTTCAACCAATAAAGGCGTCATCGAGCGCATGCATTGCTGGTGGATTCCGAACGATCGTCTAACCGGTCGTTATCTGATCTACCTGCACGGCAGTGCCTTTAACATCGGTGCCAATGTCAATCATGCCCGGCGGTTTAAAGACCTGGGTTTCTCGGTACTGTTGATTTCATACCGGGGTTACGGCCGGAGTGAGGGGCATTTTCCGACCGAGGCTCAGGTTTATGCGGATGCCGAAGCGGGCTGGGATTATCTTGTCGATCAAAAAGGAATACAGCCCGGGGATATTTTCATTTACGGGCATTCCCTGGGCGCTGCGGTGGCCATCAACCTGGCAGTAGCGCACCCCGGGGCCGGAGGCCTGATCGTGGAAGGGGCTTTCACATCAATAACTGATATGGGCCGGCAGAATGCACTTTATCGTCTGCTGCCGATTGATTTAATCACGCATCAGCGCTTTGATTCGATCAGCAAAATAAGGCGCTTGAAAATGCCGGTTCTGATTATGCACGGCACTGAAGACCGGGTGGTCCCATTTGAGATGAGCCGCCAGTTATACGAAAAGGCCCCATCTCCCAAAAGGCTAAAATTAATTCTGGGCGGGGGGCACAACAATTCGGCCAGAGTGGGTGGTGCCGAATACCTGAACACCGTAAGGGAATTCATCGCACAGGTTCACGAGAGAAGCTGATTTGGTAACTTTGTAAATCAACGGCAATATTACAGGTGGTTGAGGTTTTTCAGATAAGCATCGGCCTGCTTTAAAATTTGTTTCTGCTCATCCTTATTCATTCGATCCCACACCCGATACATCATGGCCACCCGGGCATTTTTCCCCAGAAGCCGTCGATGGCGCTCATAAAATGCCCAGTAAAGGCTGTTAAAGGG
>JBATKU010000673.1:0-7292 GCA_049669725.1 Desulfobacterales bacterium | reverse complement strand
CCAGCGAACCATCGGATTCAACCCTGATCTTGGGGACTACGAAAAGTGAAATGCCCTTTACGCCTTCAGGAGCGCCGCTGATCCTTGCCAGCACCAGGTGAATGATATTGTCCGTCAGGTCATGGTCACCCCAGGAGATAAAAATTTTAGACCCTTTTATTTTAAAGTGATCCCTCTCCGGATGGGCAATTGTTTGGATACCAGCCAGATTGGAACCGGCATCGGGCTCCGTCAGACACATCGTACCGGACCAGGTTCCGTCGAACATCTTCGGTACAAACCGTTTTTTCAGCTCAAGCGTACCGAAACTTTCGATCAAATGCGCAGCCCCATGGGTAAGACTGGGAGCCATATTGAATGCCTGGCAGGCCCCGTACATCATATCATTGATGACAATGCGCATCATGTTCGGAAACCCCTGCCCACCGTATTCAAGATTTCGGGCGGCGGCCGTCCAGCCGTCTAGACCATACTGCCGGAAGGCTTTTTTAAACTCAGGAGGACAGCATACCTTTCCATTTTCGAACCTGACGCCATGCGTTTCACCGACCTCCTGCAGCGGATCCAGAACCCCTCTGGCAAATTGAACAGCTTCGCTGACAAGCATGTCGAGGGTTTTCTCATTAAGATCGCTGTACCGATCCAGGCTGCATAACGATCCATAATTCAGTTGATCTTTTAATATGAAAAAAATGTCCTTCTGATTGACTTTAAAATGGGGCATTATTTTCCTTTGGAAAAGTCTTTAGTATTTAGTGTTTGGTGTTTCGTGTTGAAATGTCGGAAAACCATACACCAAAAAACCAAACACGAAACACTACTTCCGGCTCCCATCCTCGTTATATTCATACCAGCCCTTGCCGGCTTTGCGGCCGAGATGTCCGGCTTTGACTTTGCGCCTCAACAGCAGCGGTGGATACCAGCGCGGATCTCCGCTTTCTTCATACATGGCCTTCATGGCGCCGTAAGTCACGTCCAGGCCGACCATGTCACCGGTTTCAAAAATACCCATACGCCTGCCGGCGGCCAGACGCAGCCCTTTGTCGATGTCTTCGACTGAAGCAACACCCTGCTCAACCAGATTCATCGCTTCGATGGTTGATGGAAAATTAATTCGATTAATAACAAATCCGGCCACATCACGATTGACCACAATCGGCTCTTTGCCGATTTGAAGAACGAAATCCCTGCCGATGGCCGCACTTTCATCCGCCGTGACAGCCCCTTTAATGACTTCGACGGCCTGCATCATTGGCACGGGACTGAAAAAATGCAACCCCAGTATTTTTTCCGGGCGGTGGGTAACAGCCGCAAGTTCGGTAATGGGTATGGCCGATGTATTGCTGGCAATCACGGCATCCGGACGGCAAATTTTATCGAGCTTTTGAAAAATCTCCTGTTTCAATTCCAACCTTTCAAAAACGGCTTCAATGGCCAGATCAACCAGTTTGTCCTCTTTAAAATCGGTAACCAACTGGATGCGGGACATAATTGAATCCTTGTCTTCCCTCAATTTTCCTTTTTCGATAAATTTGCCCACCGACCAGTCAATGGTTTTAATGGCCTTTACCAAGGCTTCTTTGGAGACATCATGCAAATACACTTGAATACCTGCCTGAGCGCATACCTGTGCAATCCCGCTTCCCATTAAGCCTGACCCGATGATCATTACTTTCTCGATTCTCATGGATTTTTTTCTTTCGCTGGTTGCCAGCTATTCTATCTATGAAAGATTATTAACCGATAACAATTAACTTATAAATGCAAATTGGTTGCAGGCCAATTTGCTTCATCCTCCAAATGCGGCGTCGGAAATCTCGACAGCCGAACTATTGCTTTTGACAATACCTTCCATTTTGCCAAGAGTGGCGGGGAGAATGGTCTGGATGAAGAAATCAGCTGTTTTTAGTTGGCCGTCATAGAAATCAACGTCTTTTCTGGAGGCACCTGCATCAAGTTTGCGCTTTGCCAGGACCGCCCGCCATAACAGCATCCAGGCCATAATGACATCACCCATGACTTCCAGAAACGGAAACGCAGCTGCAAAAGCCACCTTAAATTTTTCCGACATAGCAGTTGAGCCAAGGTGCATGGCAACTTCACCAAGCCGGTTGGCCGCCTTTTCAACTTCGGCAGTGATTCCTTCCAACCCGCCGGCCTCTTTGGCCAATGCCACGGTTTTTTGGATTTCACCTAAAAAGTTGATAAAAACCTGCCCCTTGTCCATTCCCAGTTTGCGGCCCAAAAGGTCCATGGCCTGTATGCCGTCGGTACCCTCATAGATGGAAGTAATTTTACAATCCCTGACGAGCTGTTCGACCGGGTATTCCGAGACGTAACCGTAGCCGCCGTAAACTTGAACGGCCTGAACACACTGATCAAAGCCCCGCTGGGCGCAGTAGGCCTTCACCAGGGGGGTCAACAAATCGCCAAACCCCCTGTAATATGCCCGTTCGTCATCACTGGTCGCCAGGGCCTCCTTTTCAAGGCACTGCCCGACGTAGTGCACAAAGCTGCGCATACCGTCCACATAGGCCTTCATCTCCAGCAGCATCCTGCGCACGTCAGGGTGTTGGATAATCGCCACTGGCGGCGCACTCAGATCTTTACCGGCTGCCAGGTCCCGGCCCTGAATCCGTTCGCGGGCATAATTCAGGGCATACAAATAAGCAGCGGAGGCGTAAGCAAAGGCCTGAAAACCCACACCCAAGCGGGCTTCGTTCATCATGTAGAACATAATTTTCATACCCTTGCACTGTTCGCCCAGCAGTAATCCCCTGCAGTTGCCCTTGCCCCCCAGGGTCATGCTGCAGGTGGGACTGGCATGAATTCCCATTTTTTCTTCGATGCCGGTGCAAACAATGTCATTTGCATCCCCCAGACTACCGTCTTCATTGACCCATATTTTGGGAACCAGAAAAATCGAAATTCCTTTGGTTCCCGGCGGGTCTCCCTCGATCCGCGCCAGTACCGGGTGTATGATATTTTCGGTAAGATCGTGTTCACCGTTGGTGATAAAAATTTTATTGCCGCTAATCGAATAGGTTCCGTCCGGATTTTTGACGGCGGTCGTCTCCAGGGCGCCCACATCGGAACCGGCCTGGGATTCGGTGAGCAGCATGGTACCGCCCCAACGAGCCGTATAAAGTTTTTCCAGGAACAGCTCCTTTTGCAGTTGCGTCCCAAAGATTTCAATCATTTTACCTGTGCCGTGCCCCATCCCACCGTAATTCGTCAGGGCCCAATTACTGCCATACAAATATTCACCCACCGCCAGGGCGATGTTGGACGGCAATCCTTGGCCGCCCCAATCAGGGTCCTCCGTCAGAGATGTCCACTCGCCCTCGAGCAGCAGTTTGTAGGCACGGTGAAAGCATTCCGGAACTTTCACCTGCCCGTTTTCAAGACGCAGCCCTTCCTTATCACCTTCCGCATTGGCGGGCAGCAGCTCTTTGACCGCAAAATTGCGGGCCTCGGTGATAATCATATCAAACGTCTTCTTATTAAAGACTCCGTATTTGTCCAGTTTTGTCAACTCATCAACCCTTAATTGCTCATAAAGGACAAAATCTAAGTCTCGTCGGTCTGCAATTACCTGTGCCATAATTATTCCCCTCTCCCAAGCAATTTTTCTTCAATCTGGTTGCTACATTTGTAGCTACGTATTTAGTAAATATTATGAAAAATTCCAAGCACCAAAAACCAAATCACAAATAAATTGCAATAACCAAAATCACAAATTCGAAACAAAAAATGAGTCGCTGAATTTACAGATTACTCAGTTTCGGTCATTGAGATTTCGAATTTTGAATTTATTTGGAATTTGGTGTTTGTGATTTGGAATTTTATTACTTGTTCACTTGATATAAAAAACTACGAGAAAATTAATAGAATTTTCCCTTTAACCCTGAGTTTACAACCCGAGGTAGGTTTTGCGCAAAACTTCATCCTGCATTAATTGGTCTCCGGTTCCCTCGGCAATAATTTTACCCGAAGACAGGACATAATTGCGGTCTGCCATGGCAAACACTGCACTTACTTCCTGTTCCACGAGCAGGACGGTGATTCCCATGTCACGAATCTCCGTGATCTTATTAAAGACCTCTTCTTTCATGATCGGCGCCAGGCCGGTTGACGGTTCGTCGATACACAGAAGCTTAGGGTTGGACATCAAGGCCCGGCCAAGGGCCAGCATTTGCTGTTCACCGCCTGACAGGGTGCCCGATATTTGACTAACTCTTTCCTGGAGTCTGGGAAATAGTAGATAGACGTTTTCTAGGTTTTTCTGCAGCTGGTTTTTATCTTTCACCAGGTAGCCGCCGGCATAAAGATTATCAATCACGGTCATTTCACGAAACGGTCGTCTCCTTTCAGGGCAGTGGATTAACCCTTTTTGGGTAATTTCATGGGCCGGTACCTGCTCGATGGATTGGCCTTCAAAGACGACCCTGCCTTCCAGTGTAATATCACCTGCAGTTGTACCCCGATGGATGCCCTTTTCCCAGATCACCAGGCCGGTGATGGCCCTCAGAAGGGTCGACTTGCCGGCACCATTGGGACCCACCAGGCTGACCAGTTCGCCGTCGTTGACGTGCATGCTGAGATCGTTGATGATCATGGCCTTGTCAAAGCAAAGCGTTAGATTCGAGACTTCCAGCAGCAATTTACGCGCCTCCTTTTCCCAGGTAACATTCGATGACGTTTTTATCAGCACAAACTTTTTCGGGCGTCCCATCTGCCATCATGGTCCCGAAGTTCAGGACGATAATGCGATCGGCAATCTTCATCAACTGCTGCAGCTTGTGCTCGACAATCACCATGGCCGGGCCTTCGCTGTGCAGCCGGCCGAAGCGCCCCCCTTTATGTAAGCGTTTAATCGACTTGGCCATGAGCTCTGTTTCGGCCGGGCTCAATCCCCCAAAGGGCTCATCCAGCAGCAGCAGCTCGGGCTCGGTGGCAATGGCGCGCGCCACTTCAAGGCGTTTGAGATCTCCCTGGGAAAGGGTTGAGGCCTTCTCCAGCGCCATATCCGATATGCCGGCAAATTCGAGTGCGTCCATGGCCTTGGCTTCAACCCGTTTCACCCACTCGCCCCGTTTCATGGATCGGGGAGACAAACACGACACCATGACATTGGCAATGATCGGCAGACGCCGAAACGGTCTCATATTCTGAAAGGTACCGGCAATTCCAAGATTGACAATGTCCCAGGTTTTCATGCCGACAATTTTTTTACCTTTAAAACTGACCGTGCCGCTGTCCGCTTTCAGAATTCCCGTAATCAATCTCAGGAGGGTGGTTTTCCCGGCACCGTTCGGTCCGATCAAACCGACAATTTCATTCCGCCGCATGCTGAAACTGACGTGACTGACGGCTTTCAACCCACCGAAGCTCTTGGAAACAGTGTCGATTTCCAAAAAGAGTGTGCCCATTTCAAATCTCCTCCGCCTCTTCTCGCAACTCCCGCCGTGAGACTTTGCCCACATCCGTTTTCGGAAGCTCGCCTCGAAATTCGACTATACCCGGAACTTTGTAATGAGCCAGGTTCTGGCGGCAAAATTCCATGATTTCTTCTTCGGACACCTTGCCCCTGGCCTCACTCTGCAACACCACGTAAGCCTTGATAACATTTCCAACCTTCGGATCCGGCACACCGACCACGCCGGCGGCTTTTACCTGGGGATGGTTATACAGCACCTCTTCCACATGACGGGCAAACACCGAATAGCCTTTAAATTTGATCAGATCCCGTTTGCGGTCAAAGAAATGAAAATAGCCTTCTTCATCCATCCTGACCAGATCACCGGTCCGCAGCCATTTTTTCCCATCGAACTCAAGAAATGTTTCCTGATAGCTTTCAGGGCGTTTCCAGTAACCTTGCATAATGTTCGGGCCATTGAGAATCAACTCCCCTACTTCATCTACCGGCACAAACTCGGTGCCATCCACATCGACAATAGCGGCATTGACATTGGGTAAAGGAACGCCAAAAGATCCGGTTTTGGGCCTGTCATATGGGGTGCTGTGACTGACGGCGGTAGTTTCCGTCATACCGTAGCCTTCCAGTATTTTTGAATTGGTGCGTCTTTCCCACTCTTCAATCGTGGATTGATGCAGGGTATCAGCTCCGCAGGCAATTAACTTGAGCCGCTTCCAGTCAACCCGATCAGTTTTTTCGTATTCTTTCAGATATTCAAACAAAGTGGGGACACCAAAAAAACCGGAGGCCTGATAACGCTCCATAGCTGTGAGAATAGCATCAATGTCCGGGGTGGTAAAAAGCACAAGGGTG
Source organism: Desulfobacterales bacterium (assembly GCA_049669725.1). GTDB lineage: Bacteria > Desulfobacterota > Desulfobacteria > Desulfobacterales > JAFDCJ01 > JAFDCJ01. The sequence continues at coordinate 1,000 of JBATKU010000673.1, read as the reverse complement.
GATCCCTGCGCCAAACCACTGAGCATCACGACAACCTGACCGTAAATGTGAAAAAAAGGTAAGAAGGCGATAATCTTTTCCCGGCCCTCCTCAAATATGGGCCAGAAAGACTGGGTCTGCGTCATGAGCGCTACCATGTTGTAATGGGTTAAGACGGCGGCCTTGGGAAGTCCGGTCGTTCCACCGGTGTACGGCAGGGCAGCAATGTCTTTTTTTGAATCGATTTTGATATCCGGTTTTTGGTCCGGGGATTTTTTTATCAAATCTTTAAATAGGAGCAGGCCTGCCTGTTGGATCTGTTCCGGTGCAGGGACTTGCATTCCGCTGTAAGCTTTGCCCAACGCGCTTTTGCCAAAAGTGCGTTTGAGGGCCGGGAGATAGTCACCAATGCTTGACAGGATGATATTATCCAATTCGACGTTGGTTTTCTCAACGTTGTCATAAAGAATGTCTTCGCAGATGACTGTTTTGGTTTCACTGTCCGTTATCTGGTGTTTGACTTCCTGGCTGGTGTAAACCGGGCTGATCGGCGTTATTTTGGCACCGACTTTTAAGGCGCCGATATAGGCAATCACATACTGGGGACAATTTAGCAGGTATAATCCCACCGTGTCCCCTTTGGCCACCCCAAGATCTGCCAGCGCAGCCGCAAATCGATCGGTCAATTTTTTCAATTCTCCGTATTTGATCTTTTTGCCGTAGAAAATCAGAGCAACATTACCACTGCATTTATCCGCCATCTCGTCGAATAATTGCGGCACCGATTTGTCGGGAACTTCCACATCATAGGGGACATCTTCCGGGTAGTACTTTAACCAGGGTTTGGACATGTAGACGTTTTTTGGTTCCATAAGCGTTAAATCTCCTTCGCAGTAGATATATCCCGGTATCCACCTCATTTTTTATAATGAACGTCGAACATCGAACGTCCAATATTGATTGCGCTTCGCTTTGGCTATTTTAAAACAAGCGAATCATGCTGAAGACCTGATCTAAAGAC
>JBATKU010000672.1:0-75517 GCA_049669725.1 Desulfobacterales bacterium | reverse complement strand
GCATGGGGACTAAAGTCTGCTGGCTGATAATTGGCTGTTTATTGCTGCGTTGGATAATAGCAGATCTACCTCAGGATACAGAAGATGAAGATCTACGTCTGCGTAAAACATGTACCGGATACGGCGGCCAGGATTACCATCCTGGGGGAGAACCGGATTGATGCAAGGGTTACTTTTATCATAAATCCCTATGATGAAAACGCCGTTGAAGAAGCTGCCAGGATTAAACGTGATATCGGCGATGCAGAAGTCATTGCGGTGACCCTGGGAAACCCGGCGGCCGAGGCTACCCTGCGGACGGCATTGGCCATGGGGGCCGACCGCGGGATTTTTATCAAAACCGATGATTATCCGGACAGCATGGTTACCGCGGCCGCATTAAAGGCGGCCATTGAATTGGATGGTCAGCCGGGCATTATTTTTACCGGTAAGGAGTCCATCGACAGCGAGGGCTTTCAGACCATGTACCGGCTGGCAGCCAATCTCGGCATACCGGCGGCATCCAATGTCGTCTCTTTGTCGCTGGAGCCGGATACCGTCATTGTGGAATACGAGATGGAAGCAGGCGCCCGGGAAGTTGTCGAACTGTCGCTTCCCTGCGTGATTGGTGCCGGCAAAAGTCTCAACAAACCGAATTATCCCACCCTGCCGGCCATTATGAAAGCCCGGCAAAAGGACATAAAACAGATTGATTTGAAAGACCTCAACTTCGAAGATCCACCGGGTCGGGTTGAAATCCTCGAATTAAGGCCCGCTGTCGAAGAACGCCAGGCCAGAGAAATAAGCGGCACACCGGATGAGGTGGCGAACGAAATAGTCAGAATTCTGCAGGAAGAAGCCAGGGTTTTGCACGATTGAAAAAACCATTCAATCGTGCAGTTATTGGTTATGGGTTATTCGTTAATTGATTTTTGCAAAGCAGACATGAGGACTGGCAATCGACCGCTGGCCAAAGCGACCTGTTAGGCGGCAGAAAGTTGACAGGGAAGAATGTGAATATGAAAAAAGTCGGTATATTGATAGAAACTAAAGACAGAGAAATCAAAAAAACAAACTTCGGTGTCATAACAGCTGCCCGGGGTGACGGACGGGAGCTATACGCCTTTTTGCTGGATACCTTGTCTGAGGATCAGAGAAACATGCTCCAGGCTTATGGTGTTCATAAAATCGTGGACATCATATCCGAAGATGTGCCCATTGATTACAATCCGGTCTCCTGGTCCCAGGCCGTCAGCCAGGCCATGGTTCACTTTGGCATAAATTTCTTGCTGGGGCTTGCCGGCATTCAGGGCCAAAATTTGCTTCCCAGAATTGCCGCCGGCCTGAATGCCCCGCTGGTAATGGACTGTTCGGCAGTTGATCTTGCCGGTCATACCGTGCAAAAATCACAGTTTTCCGGAAGAGCGGTTGCCACCCTGAAGACCGAGGGTGAATTTCACATTTACGGCATCCGGCCCAATGCCATTGAGGCGGCGCCCGCTTTTTGCCAGGCTGAGAACGTGACCTTTCAGGCTGAAATTAGAAAAGATGGCCTGACGCTAAAAGAAATAAAACAGGGAGATTCCGGCGGCGTTGATCTGACCGAGGCGGATATCATCATTGCGGGTGGCCGGGGGATGGAAAATTCAAAAAATTTCAGTGTCATCTTTAAGTGTGCTGAAAAAATGAGGGCGGCCGTGGGTGCATCCCGGGTGGCTGTGGACGAGGGCTGGGTGCCCTATGCCATGCAGGTGGGGCAGACCGGCAAAACGGTGAGTCCGAAGGTATATATCGCCTGCGGAATTTCCGGATCGGTACAGCACTTTGCCGGAATGAAATCCTCCGCCATGATTATTGCCATTAATAAAGACGCTGGAGCAGCCATCATGAAACGATGTGATTATTTTGTCGCGGCCGATCTTTTTGAAATCTTGCCGGCGCTTACCGCCAGGTTGAAAGGCGCAACCAACGGCGAAGTCAGATAAATCGCCAATTCCGAAAAAATCCCGTTAAAACCGCATTTAGTTCTCTTGACACTCCCATCTGAATCCATTATAAGCACCATCTTAACCTGTTGATTCATACCATGTCGCCGCAATCCCATATTTCGGAATGTCACGATGGAAAGCGGTGAAAAAAATAAAGAAGCGAGGAAATTAAGCCATGACAGAGCTGAATTTAGAACGACAGGAAGCACCATTGCGCAGACTAATGGGACCGGGGCCGCTGGATGTTCATCCGCGGGTATACAAAGCCCTGTCCTCACCGGTTATCGGATACATGGACCCTGTGTATCTCAAGGTTTTGGACCGCATCGGTGAGCTGCTGCCGCCGGTTTTCGGCCGCAAAGGCGGCATCACCAACGCCATGCCCGGCACCGGCAGTTCGGGTATGGAAGCCGCCGTCGCCAATCTGCTGGAGCCGGGAGATCGGGTGCTGGTTTGTGCCCATGGTTATTTCGGGGATCGCGTCCGCCAGATGGCCGAACGCCAGGAGGCTGACATTACGGTTCTTGAAGAGGAATGGGGAAAGCCCACCGATCCGCAGCGGGTGGAAGCGGAACTGAAACAGAAGTCGTACAAATTAGTAACGGTCGTCCATGCCGAAACATCGACCGGTGTTCTCCAGCCCATGGACGACATCGCCCGGCTGGCCAGGGAATACGGTACCATGCTTCTTCTGGACACGGTTTCATCTCTGGGCGGGATCGAAATAAAGGTGGACAAATGGGGGGTCGATGTCTGTTTCAGCTGTTCGCAGAAATGTATCGGATGCCCGCCCGGTTTGGCACCCATCACTTTTAGTGATCGGGCCGTTGAAGTGGTTAAGAATCGCAAAACTGCCGTGCGCAGCTGGTACCTGGATCTATCGCTGATTGAGAAATACTGGGGTGATGAGCGGGTCTACCATCACACCAGTTCTAGCACGCTCAATTATGCATTGCTGGAAGCGCTGCTGCTAATCCACGAGGAAGGCCTGCACGTGCGGTTTACACGCCATTTAAAGAACCACAAGGCCCTGGTGGCGGGCATTGAGGCCCTGGGTCTCAAGATGCTGGTCGAGCCGGAATACCGCCTGCCGACCCTGAATACGGTTGTGATACCCGATGGGGTGGACGATTTGAAACTAAGGCGCTACCTGCTGGACAAATTCAAGCTGGATATCGGCGGCGGGTTCGGACGTCTGGCCGGCAAGGTCTGGCGTGTGGGTTTGATGGGCTATTCTTCTTCGGCCGACAACGTTATGTTTTTTATACCTGCCATCAGCCGGGCCCTGGCGGTTCAAGGAATTAAGACGGATCTAGGTGCCGGGCTGGATGCGGTGTTAAAGGAGCTGGACGGCAACGGAATTGATGCCGCAGCCGCAGCGGCCAAAAAGATTGCCGTAGCCTAGTTAAACATCTCGTAATTTTTATTACTTAATGAAAATATAGGAGAATTTTTGAGGCCTGAGTTTTAAACCCATTCATGGAATAATGGAATAGTGGAACGATGGAATAATGGGTATTCAAGGGATATCATTCATTATAAAATCATTCTTCAAGACGAGTTTTGCCATTTACCTGATGTTGCGTTTCCCCAAGACCCATATTCCAAAATTTCGGTATTCCACAATTCCAATTGGGGCGAATCACCTTGCCTGTGAGCCGGTCAGCCGACCACCGAAAAACTGCTGGCCGGATTAATTTCTCGCAGGCGGGAATAAAAACCCATATTAAAGGTTCGCCCGGTGTATTTCATAAAGAATTGTACCGGGTTGCCGTCATGGTCGTGTCCGGCCTCCACTTTATCTATCAGTTCAGCCATCATCGCCCCCGCCACGGGGGCATTTTTATACTGGTTGCCGGAAGTGCCGACAGCCATATAAAAACCGGCCAGATCCGATTTGTCGTAGATAGGGATCCAGTCATCTGAAACGTCGTAAAGATCTACCACTCCCTGCATTTGATTCGGCACACGCAGTCCCTTAATGCGTTGCGCTTCCCGCAAAACCTGGGCTGTCCACTGTTTGGAAAAATTTCTGTCATAGTTGTCCGGATCCACCCATTCGCGCTCATCGCATTCCGGATCTTCCGAACCCACCAGTATATGGTTGCCCGTCTCGGGTCTGGAATAGCACCCGATATCACTGTCGGAAATCATCACCCCCTCTTTCTGGTAGTCCATGCCATCGGGTGGCGGAATATGGCAGACTTCCTGGCGCAGAGCCCGGGTCTTGATATTCATGCCTTCTTCCACACCGGCCAGGCGGTTGATAATATAGGAGTGCGGACCGGCGACATTAACGACAATAGGGGCATCGATCCGGGTGCCGTCCTTCAGTGCAACACCGGCCACCCGGTTGTTTTCCTTATGAATATCAACCACCTCGGCATTGAAAAGAAACCGGCCGCCCCTGGCCTCTGCCGCCCGCTGAAGGTTGTGGGTGGAAAGCTGGGGATCGGAGATATAGCCCGACTCGGGGATAAATATGGCCCCTGCTACAGCATCACCGGTGGCCTCTGCAAACCCGGGGTCGTCGGGCAATTTTACCGGAAAATACTTGCGGGTATCCAGAAAGGGATAGCGTGCTTTAATTTCTGCGATATCCAGTTCCTCATAATCAATGTCGAGGTCTGTAAGACTGTTCATGACATTTTTTAGGTACTGATTGAGTTCGGTTTTAAACACCAGACAGCCGGTATTAATGAAATTTACCAGGCCGAGTTCGTCTTCGGCCCGCAGATATTCGGGCCAGTTGATCCAGTAATAATACCCTTCCCGGGCCGTGGCCACGCCGTCGGGAGTGGAGTAATGGAAGCGGATGACGGCACATGAGCCGGAGGTAGATCCGTAGCCGGCCGATGGCAGTTTGTCGACATTAAGGGTTTTGTAGCCTTTTTTGGCCAACTCGAAAGCGATGGCGGCACCGATAACCCCGGCCCCGATAATGATAGCGTCATACCTTTTTTTCACCTTAAGTCCTCCATTAAATGAGCCTGCTATAATCTGTTTAAATCCAGATTTGGTTCGTGAGTAAAATAGTCAAGAGCTCATGTCCTATAGCTCATAGTCAAATGGATTTCAATCTTTTAGACTATCAGCTATCAGCCACGAGCTATCAGCTATTTTGATAATGCCTGGTCCAAATCCGCAATGATGTCTTCCGGATTCTCAAGGCCCACCGAAAATCGGATCAGCCCGTCATCGATGCCTGCTTCGGTGCGCTCCCGGGGTGTCATGTGCTCGTGGGTGATGGTTGCCGGGTGCATGCAGATGGTTTTGCTGGTTCCGAAAGTGACGGCATGTACAACCAGCTTAAAGGCATTCATTACTGCAGCCGCTCCTGCCATGCCATTTTGCACCACAAATGATAACAGGCCGCCGTGGGTTTTCATCTGTTGCTTTGCCAACTCATGCTGGGGGTGATCCGGCAGTCCGGAATAATTGACGCGGGTTACCCCGGGATGGGATGCCAAATACTCGGCGATGGCCTGGGCGTTCGAACTGTGTCGCTGCATCCGCATGGAAAGTGTTTCTAAATACTGCAAGGTCATCCAGGCCTCCAGCGGAGGGATAACCGAACCCAAAAATTCAGTGGTATTCCAGCGGATGTCTTCCACCAGGTTTTCCGGCCCGACAACGGCGCCTCCGATGACCGTGGCGTTGCCGGCCAAAAACTTGGTGATGGAAAGCAGAATTATATCCGCCCCCATGTCCATGGGGGTCTGCAGTGCGGCGGTGGCTGTGGTGTTGTCCACCATTAGTGGGACGCTGCGGGAATGGGCCACATCTGCAACCGCAGCAATGTTGGTGATAAAAAGACAGGGATTGCTGGGGGTCTCCACCCAGATCAATTTGGTGTTCTGATCAATCAGTGAATCCCAGGAGTCGGGATTGCCCGGATCCTGCACAAATCGAAATTCTACCTGACATCGTTCCGGAAATATGGTGGCGGCCTGTTTATAGCCCTCTCCGAAGACATTCAGGGAGGTGACCACATTATCGCCCGGCCGCGCTATGGTGAAAATGAGATTGAACAAGGCCTGGGATCCCGATCCGGCCGTAATGCAGGCCTCGCCGCCCTCCAGCGATGCCAGACGCTCTTCCAGCAGGGTGTTGGTCGGGGTGCGGGTCCGGCCGTAAACAGGGCATGGTATGTCGTCAAATGTCTTATAGGGAAATGTCATGGATTGAGTGATCGGCGGTACAAATGACCGGTACGGTTCCAGATCCTGCAGGGGATGAAACCCGGCATGCAACGCCCGGGTGTCAAAGCCCATATCACCATCGGCACGCTTCGACCGCCGTGCTGCGGGGTCATATATCCATGGATCGCGCATAAAAAACGGTTTGTGATCATTCATAGTAAATCCTCCATCTACAAACTTTAGTGCTTCAAAGAATAGCTACTGGGTGCCGGATCAAGTCCGGCATGACAGGCAGAGATTAAACGCTTTTTTGAATTTAAATACAGATTCTTTCGCGATACTAACCGGTTAACCGACTCCTTGCGTGTTCGAGCACTCTTTCGATTTCCGCATCAATTTCCGGCGGGAGCGGTTCCGTTTGATGGCTTGCCTTAATTTTCTTGATTTTTTCTTTGGCCAGCTGTCCCATACTTTTAGCGCCCCTGCTTTGCCAGTCTTCATATGTCCTTCTGTCGGTTAAATCAGGCTGCCAGTTTTCACGGAAATGATCCAGGGTGTGGTCATCACTGAGAAAATGCCCACCTGGCCCGACGCGTTTGATGCTTTCAACTGCCAGGTTTTCCCTGTCAACCGGGATGCCCCCCATCATACGCCTGACCTGGCCGATAAATTCGTTACACATCACCAGCAGGTCGAAGGAATAAGTGAGCCCGAATTCCAGATAACCGACATCATGCACGAGATTGGTACCTGCCCATCCGGCCATCATGATGTAGGTGGCTGCTTCATTGACCGCCTGCTCATCGGCCAGCTTAGCGGCGCTGCAGCCGCCAAACCCCCAGGTCGGGAGTTCATAAAGACAGCGGCCGATTTGACACAGCCCCGCCTGGGTCATCATGGCTTCAGGAGCTGAATAGGTGGGCTGCATGCTCTGCATGTCCATGGGAGACATGCCGGCACCAAAAATAAAAGGGGCCCCCGCATTGGTCAACTGGTGAATGACGAGCCCGGCCAAAATTTCGGCGTCGGCCTGGGCAATGGCGCCGGCCATGGTGACCGGGCTTGTGCCACCCGCCATGATTCCCGGAGAATAGTTGGTGGGCAGATTATGCTCCGCCATAAACATCAGCTTTTCCATGGCTTCACTGATATGCACCAGGGGTGAGGTCGGTTCGTCATACAATACGAAGATGGGTTTGCGGCTGAGTTCTTGGCGCCCGCCAACTACAGCGGCCGCCATATCCGCGATATCGTTTAAGGATGTTTTGTCGGCGGCTGTAATCACCTGGGGTTTAATTGAGTTGCGAATCATGAGGGCATATTTGTACTGGTATTGCAGTTCAGCTGGAAAATCAGGCGCCAGCCCGTTTGACATGGTAAAGTCAATGTTCGGCAAAGCATCCACCAGTCTGACGGCATCTTCAACATCTGCGGACAGAAATTCCCTGCGCTCCCCGGTAAGGCTGTCCAGCAGATAGGGACAGTCGGAACCGGTACCGTAATAAACGTTGCGTCCCTCCAGAAACATGGCCGGCCGGCCGGTTCTGTCATAAATGGTGACCCTTGGGGGAGCCGAACGGATGGCTGACTCCACCAGGCCGCTGGGGATGAACACGTGCTTGTCGTCCTTCACATAGGCGCCGGCTCTGTGCAATAGGTCTATGGACTTTTCGTGATGAATAATCGTTCCGCAATCTTCCAGGATATCAAGGGCAGCTGAGTGAATGTCACGCATCTGTTCTTCGGACAGGTACTCCAGCGGGGTTGAATTGAATCTTTTTACATTCAGATCCATGGGGTAAAGTCTCCTGTGCTATCGATTTTGTCTTATTTTTTCCGTTCAGCATTCGATGTTGGACGTTCAATGTTCGATGTTCATTTTTACAGTCCCGCACCTTTTCATAATTGTATTTTTTTGTCAAAGTTTTCATTCTATCCAATCAAGTAATTTTTCTATCGGTTTATAACTGACCTTATCTCCTTGCCAAGCCACTCTGCGTGGTGTAAATACTACAACTCTTTTAGGACCTATAATGCAGTTCCCGGAGATTGCATCACAATGTCTGAACATCAACCGCCGAATGAAGACCTCACATTTGCCGCTGGGGTGTTTGCAGTATTTCTGTGCATTCTTTTCGGGTCTAATGCGGTCGCGATAAAAATAACCTTCTCAGGACTGGGTGTTTTTACCACAGCCGCCATTCGATTCGGTGTTGCGGCCGTTGCCATTTTCCTCTGGGCCAAAATCACCGGACAGAACACCGCTTTAAAAAAAGGACAACTGCACCAGGTGTTGATTTTTTCTTCGCTGTTTACGGTTCAGCTGTCATTATTTTACCTGGGACTCAGCAAATCCAATGCCTCCCGTGGAACCTTGCTGGCGAATCTGCTTCCATTCTTTATTTTATTTCTGGCGCATTTCTTTATTGCGGGGGATCGAATCACCAAACAGAAATTTTTTGGAATCCTTCTAGGCTTTGCCGGAGTGGTGTTCATGTTTTTAGATGAGGAAAGCCTTAGCAGTGGGTTTCGGACCGGTGATCTTATTATCCTGCTGGCGGTTTTTATCTGGTCCTGTTCCACTGTTTATTTAAAACGGGTCATCGGCACCTTCAGCCCTTTTCAATTGGTGATGTATTCAACCTTGTTTTCAGTGCCCTTCTTTCTTATCGAAGCCCTGCTGTGGGACGATGCCATGGTGTTTCATCTGGATGCACCGGTCATCGGCGCATTGCTCTACCAGAGTCTGGTGACCGCCTCTTTCGGGTTTGTGGCCTGGAACACTTTGCTCAAGAAATACGGGGCGGTATCCCTGCATGCCTTCGTGTTTATTATGCCGATTGCCGGGGTTGCCCTGGGGGGTCTGGTTTTAGATGAGCCGATTACTTTCAAGATCCTGCTGGCTCTGGTTTTCATCGTAGCCGGAATTTTGGTTGTGCACTGGAAAACCAGAGAGGAGCCGCCGGTATATCCGCTCCGACGCAGTATATAAAGAATCGTCCCGGTTGGTCACGGGGATAGAAGATCTCCACCATCGGCGGACGTCGGCTTAATTCCCCGCCCTTTGGGGCGTTAAAAAATATTCCGATCGATACCTCGTTGCTTGCTGCGGGGTAGTTCATTATTTTCTGATAAATCATGTGGGAGCGGCTTCCAGCCGCGATAAATTGCAGGCGTTTGCAATCTTATGAAAAAGTTTATCTATTTTATATTGGCGGCTCTAATTTTGTTGGCGGGGTATAAATTTCTGACGTCTACCCACCAGGACTTCAGCAATGGTTTCGCCGGCGAAAGGATAGTCTGTTTTGGTGACAGTCTGACTTTCGGGACCGGGGCATCCAGCGGACAGGACTATCCGTCGCAGTTGTCGAAGATGATTTCCAGACCGGTGATTAATGCCGGCGTGCCCGGTGATACAACGGCCCGCGCGCTGCAGCGGATCGAGCGGGATGTCTTACCATACTCACCAGATATCGTGCTAATCACCCTGGGCGGCAATGATTTGAAAAACGGCATAGCCAAAGAAGTTGCCTTTGAAAATTTAAGGAAAATAGTCGAATCGATTCAGAAGCAGGGAGTCCATGTTATTATCGGCGGACTGCATATTCCATTAAGAGACCGCGGTTTTGGAAGGGGATATCAAAAATTGGCCGATCAGACCGGCGCTATTCTGATTCCCAACATCCTTGAAGGCATCATGGGAGACCGCAAATTAATGAGCGATCCGATTCATCCCAATGATGCCGGATACAAAATTATGGCGGATAGATTTTATAAAGCGATGCGGCCGTAATATTCGGTTTATTCCCTAAAATTTCCAGTTGACGTTCATGGCAAAAATAAACGATATATAATTATATTGACTTTATAAAATATCGGGTTATTATTAAATAATGATTAAACGAAAGTTGTTTTCAGAACTGGTTGATCATCTTCCGCAAAAGGAGATGAGCCTAATTATCGGCCCAAGGCAGGCCGGCAAAACGACCCTGATGGAGATGCTGAAGCAACATCTGGATAATCGCGGCGAGCGGACACTTTTTTTAAACCTCGACATCGAGTGGGACAGACCTCATTTTGAATCTCAGGCAGCCCTCATCAAAAAAATCGAGTTGGAACTGGGCCGACAGCGCGGTTATGTTTTTATTGATGAAATTCAGCGCAAAGATGATTCCGGCCTGTTTTTAAAAGGCCTTTTTGATCTTAAATTGCCTTATAAGTTCATCATTTCCGGCTCCGGCAGTCTGGAACTAAAACAAAAAATCCATGAATCGCTGGTTGGCCGCAAAAGACTGTTTGAGTTGTCCACCGTAACCCTCGGAGAATTTATCAACCATCGGACGGATTATCGCTATGAAGAAAACCTTGCCGATTTTATGGCAATTGAAACAGACAGGGCACATCAGTTGTTGTCCGAATACATGCAGTTCGGTGGATACCCCAGAATTGTCATGGCAACCGAACAACGTGAAAAACTTCGCCTCATCGACGAAATTTACCGCAGTATCCTGGAAAAGGATATCGCCTACCTTTTAAAACTGGATAAACCAGATGTCTTCAGCGCTCTTATCAAGGTACTTGCCGGCCAGATCGGCCAGTTGATGAATTACACTGAACTGTCATCGACTTTAAATGTATCTTTCGCAACTGTTAAAAACTACCTGTGGTATGCTCAAAAGATATTTTTAGTAGAACTCATCGCACCCTATGCGCGCAATGTAAGAAAAGAAATCAGCAAATCACCTGTGCCCTATTTTTGGGATTTAGGCCTCAGAAATTATTCCCTGGGGCTTTTTGGGCACCTTGAAAGCCCGTTTGAAAAGGGATTCGTTTTTGAAAACCTTGTCTTTTTGCTTCTAAGACAAAAGTTAAGATTCAAAGCAGCCAAGTTGAATTACTGGCGAACAAAGGATAAAGCCGAGGTGGATTTTGTGATCGAAGCCGGCAAAAGGCTCATTCCGGTGGAGGTTAAATATAAGCATCTTAAACAGGATAAAGTGCCGGCATCTTTACGCAGCTTCATTGCCAAATACAACCCGGAACAAGCGTATATCATCAATCTCGATTTGAGCAAAACCCTTAAAATAAACAAGACAGCTCTTTTCTTTCTGCCGTTTCATGAATTGCTCCGTCAAACCACAGTTTTATAATTCCATTCAATATCTAATGTAACCAACTTCGGCTTGTCTAAAAGGGTGTCATACCCGATGGTGGAATTTGGAGGGATTCAGATTTTGGTGTTAGTTAGATTGGCCAAACTAATAAAATTTCGGCTTTATGAATGAATATCTGTTTAATCGTCTATAATATTTCGAATGGTCTTGGCAATATCCATTCTTGGCACTGGTTTTGATACAAATGCTCGAATGCCCATGGCAGCTGCCTGTTGTTGATTAATCCGAGCGCTATAACCTGTGCAAAGTATAACCGGGATCTCAGGTTTTATATGTATTAGTTCTCTTGCCAATTCATCACCCGTCATGTTCGGCATGGTCATATCGGTGATTACCAGATCAAAGCTGTCCGCTTTGGCCTTAAAAAGTTCTAAAGCCTCTACGCTACTAGTTCTGCCGGTAACTTTATAACCCAGAGATTCAAGCATTTGTTTTCCGATTTTTACAAGGGCAGGTTCATCATCTACAAAAAGAATCCGTTCGGTCCCGCCGGCAATAGATTCTTCTGCTATCGGCTGTGGTGCCTCGTCCCTTTCCACTGTTGGAAGGTAGATTTTAAAAGTTGTGCCTTTACCCGGTTCGCTGGTAACTATTATCTTACCTCCATAGCTACCGACAATGCCATGGACCACCGATAGCCCCATACCGGTTCCTTCACTTTTTTCTTTTGTTGTAAAAAACGGGTCAAAGATCCGATCCAGTAAATGTGCTGGTATGCCATAACCAGTATCGCTTACTGATAATTCGAGATATGGTCCGGGTTTCAGCTCCTTGTGCTGAGCCATAAAATCTGCCTCAAGTTGAACATCTGCTATTTTTACCTCCAACACACCCCCTTTTTCCCCCATGGCATGTCCCGCATTGGTACAAAGGTTCATCAAAACCTGATGAATTTGTGTCGGGTCCGCCATTACCAGCGAATCATTTTCGATTTCCTGGTTTATTTCAATGGTCGTAGGTAGTGATGCCCGCAAAAATTTAATCGCTTCTTTACAAATGAGTTTTACCTGAACCGGTTTGAGCTCCTGCGCAGTTTGCCGACTGAAAGTGAGTATCTGTTTAACCAAATCTTTGGCCCGTCCACCGGCCCGGAATACTTCCTGCAAATTTTGGTAGAGAGTAGACTCTTTTTCAATATCGTTTAAGGACAGTTCAGTGTAGCCTATAATAGCTGAAAGGATGTTGTTGAAATCATGTGCGATACCTCCAGCAAGGGTTCCAATTGCTTCCATTTTTTGGGCTTGCTGAAGCTGCAGTTCAAGTTCTCGTTTCCCAGTAGTGTTTTCTATAATTCCGTCATAGTATTTTATTTTGCCATTTGCGTCTTTTACAGATACAGCTGATACTGAACCAACAAAAGGGGTTCCATCTATTTTCTTAAGTTTCACCTCATACTTATTGACAGACCCATATTTTGAAATTTCCTCCGTAAATTTATTCCTGTCCTCAGGATTTTGATATAAATTGGCAACATTTACGGCTATAAATTTATCTCTACTTTGATAACCAAACATTTCCACTATTGCTGGATTAGCCTCTATAAACTTGCCTTGAGATCCAGGTGTGTTGCGATAAATTCCTACATGAAGATTATTGGTGAGAGTTTTGTAACGTTCCTTGCTTTGCCGCAATGCTTCCTCGGCCCGCTTGCGGGCGAGGGCGTTGGATAGTGTCGCGCCCGACATTTTCAAAAGTCTTATTTTGCTCTCAGTACAAAACTCCGCTTGCTTAACGAAGTCGAATCCCACAGTTCCGAAACACCTGGCCTCTGAGATCAGCGGTACCAATAGCACTGATTGGATGCCCTCTGCCTCGAACTCATCCTTTGCCTCTTTGGCTTCCGGAGGCAATTCAGCCACATGCGGAATATTTACAACTTGAAGGTTGATCAATTTGTCGATAACCCAGCTAAACATTTCAATCGGCACGTCCTGCAGGTTGTCAATTTGTGGTTCAATGTCAGTCCTGCACCATTCATGCGTATTTCTTATTGTGCCTGCTTCGAAATCAAATCTGATGACATAGCTTCGGTCTGCTCTCGCGAATTGTCCGGCCGTCTTCAAAGCTCGGTTTATTCCCTCATCAATTGTCGCAGAAGGGATATTAATAAACTCATTTGCGATTTCTCCGAGCACCCGCTGGAAATTCGATTCATCTGCCAACCTTTGCTCTGCGCGCTTGCGTTCAGTGATGTCGCGCGCAATACCCTGAAAACCTATTGGCTGACCTTTTGAATCCTCAATAATAACCACTGAGGTCTCAACATAGCACCTGGACCCATCCTTTCGTATCAATTCCCAATCAAATGCCTTGTAGGATTCCCTCGTTTTATAGACCCGATTGAAGGCATTGAAGACTTTCTTGGAATTTTTCTCGTCCATATACCGTCTATTATTCATGCCTGTTAATTCATCCCTGGAATATCCAAGAATTTTGAGCATCGATTCATTAAAAAAAGTAAAGTTGCCGGCAAGGTCAACTTCATAATAACCATCTTCAATTCGTTCAATGATGCTTCTGTATTTTTTTTGCTCTCCCGCAGCTGTGTTTTCTAGTTCTGCTTGCTCCAAATTTTGGATTGGTTGTTCCAGTTTTTCATAGGCAAGTTTTATAGACATGATAATTACCTGTATTTCAATAAGTAGTGGTAAATCTGTTGAGCCTTTTTGTTTTCAGTCTGGGACTCGTCCTCTTGACCAAGGCGGAGATGTATAAGGCTAAAAGCTTATGATAATATGCGAATAAGTGGCACTCCGTTAATACACTATCACAGTGTTTAAGCATGGTCCTGCAACTTGGTTGATCAACTCCCGAACACGCTTAATATTTTGGCTTACGCTGGTTAGCTCGGTTTCCATATGAATAATTTTTGATTAAGAAATAATGGACAATGGATATTTTCAAAGATTTTAAGCCCATATTCTTTATCGGTATTTCTATATTAACTCTTAAGAATAATTTGTAATGAAAGTCGAATGTTTTCAGGAAGGAGAGATTAAAACCTGGATTTATAGGGACACTCTTAGGAGAAAAAAAGAATTAGCAAAAGTTGATTACTCAGGGGATAGCAAAAATCTTAAAAGTGTAAAGTTGGTTAAAAACCAAATATTCTTCAGTTTATGATAAATTGCATGATTTGGTCGTTGAATAAGGGAAAATACTTGAAACAGGGGTAGCATAGCAGGATATCTGTAATTTAGGCTCACCTGAAATAAGTTGGAGACTTCGCAGATTTATTTATTTGGACTCTATATCTTTTTTCCTATAGAGGTTTAATCTTGGAATCCAGCGAGGAACAGACTTGCAATATTGTTCGTATCTCGCACCAAATTTTTCTGCTAATAACGTTTCCTCCATGAGAACATGGACATTGAAAACCCCAAACATTACCAAGCAATAAATAAATATGCCTACAGATTGAAATAGAATTGTTTCTCCTGCCAAAACAAGAACGCCAGCAATGTACAATGGATTTCTAACAAATCTGTATAATCCAGTCACTATTAACTCTTTAGTTGGCGTAAAAGGTATTGGCGTACCTTTGCCAATAAATACAAAACTACCAGAACACAAAATGTATATTGCAACACCGAGAACAATAGGAGCCAGACCGAAATACTGATATACACCTATGTCAAAACGGTAAATATGTTCAGGCGATAAGAGGATTCTACGTGGTATCCAGATCAAAAAGAAAGGAATTATCAAAAATAGGAAGAATAGTGTTCCGAGTGAAGCTATCAGAGTTTCAGCTATTTTAGACTTCATCTCATCGAACCTCTGACTTTTCTCGCAACATTTGTTAAGATGTAACCCCAACCCTTGCAAAATTACAGATATCGTAATCTGATATCACAGATTTTGAAGGGCGGTCAATTCTGCATAGACGTTTACAGTATCAGTGCTTTTGAGAGTGCCGATTTTTTGCCGATACTATAGAGATATCGGTAATTGAGGCTCAGTTGCGAATAGATGTTGATATACAAATAAAAAGGCAGAGCCATTAACATATGAGTGCATCAGCGGGCTATCTTTACTTATGAAAGCTTTGATTCGGGCGATTTTAGAAAACCAGATGTTCCTCTATGCCAAGCTGCGCAGCAGCGTAGTGGGCGACAGCTTGAGATAGCCAGTTCGGCTGATGAGCGTCCGAACCGATGACGAACTTGAATTGATTTGTGAATGGGCCATAGTACTGCTTCCAGTCACTACGCCAGATGTACCGGTTATTGATTTCAATCAAGCATTCAGAGGGCACCTGGTTCAGGTTTGTGTGCAAAGAGTTGGGATGAGCAATAATGACAGGCTTTCCGGTCGTGAGCAATTTGTCAATAGAGCAATAGTCAGCATTCTGATCCCGGCAGTGAAAAATATAATAGTCGACATCATAATTTGTTGCATCATCGACCCAAGGGTGTCCGTCCACCTCGACGCCAACTTTCAATCCGACTTGACGAATTTCTTTTTCGTAACCTTCAAAACTCCCGTTCACCAGACATTCAAAATGGTCGCTGATGCCAACGATGATAGCATGCCTAACAGCAGCGACGAGGGAAACAGTTTGCTCGGGTACGACCGAGTTGTCACTTGTCGAGAATGTGGTATGAATATGTAAGTCTTGTTGCAGCATCGTCAGGACTATACCATATCGTTTTGAAAAAAGGTAACCTGTGATTTCATACTGGATACATGATACACAACAGGGAATCAATTGGTATTTCAAGAGTTGGTCAACTTAGCCATACTCGGTGCAACTTACGTGCTCGAGGATCCTGAATACATAATGCATAAGGTAAGGTAACAAATTTTGGCTTGCCTAAATTTTTATGTTTCGTGCTCTATACACAATCCTGAATTGTTATGGGTATCAAGTCGAAATCTAAAATATATTGCTTGCCTCTTTTGTGCTTCAATAAGACAAACTATAGAGTTCCAGGTTGACACACAATTCTTTTGCGCTATACTCGGCACTTATGAATACGGGCTAATATCTTAATTTATCAGGTAAACTTAAAAGACATAAGAGACGCGATGGAAATTAAAGCGTTTACTGTCGCCGATTTAAAGACAGCACTGTTTTCAGCGGAATTTTGGCATACAAAAACCCTGCCGATAACAAAACACAGAGCGATATCATTCATTCAGAATCCCCGGGCAGATAATGATGATCCTGTCTTGTTGGTTGCGTATCAGGATAGTCAGGTGATCGGCTATCTTGGAATTCTTCCCGATAAAATCTTTGTCAACGATGCAGTGTACAAAATTGGCTGGTTGACCAGCTGGTGGGTTGATCCATCCTCTGCTACCATGGGAGTTGGCGCCATTCTTCTTTTTAAAGCCCTAAACGCCTATCAGCAAAAGCTTGGCGTTTCGGGAGGCTCAAAGGAAGCCAGGAAGGTGCTTGATGCATCTCAAAAGTTTATGGCCTTACAAACCTTGAAAGGACTGGATATCAAGTTTCGGCTGAATGTGACCGGCGCCATCCTTCGGAAACGCCCAGCGTTGAAAATATTCCAGGTAGTGTTTAAAATCTTCGATGACATGATGGATGAAATCGTGAATCTCAGAAATTTTTTCTGGAAGCGGCGCAACGATATCTGTCAGGGTCTAACCTTTGAGTATATTTCTTCCATAGATGAGGAGACAGGCCAATTTATCCAACGACATTACCAGTTTGATTTGACCCGAAAAGAAAAGGCCGATTTTAATTGGATCATGACGTACCCCTGGATATTATCGGCACCGTTAAAGGATTCTTCCGGCAAAAGATACTATTTTTCGTCACGCGCCAACAGATTTTTCTATCTTGGTGTCAAGGTGTTTGCGCAGGATAACCAAATGGTAGGATTTTTCATGCTGAAAGTGCGCGATGATCGCATGAGCCTTTTGTATGCTTATTTTGAGAGCCAACATACCCTGTCCATTGCCGCCGCCGTGGCCTATCAAGCGCTGGCGATGGATGTGAGTGCTCTTAGCCTCTATGATCAGCAGTTAGTGGCAAGTTTTCCGGAGCTTGGCTGTCCCTATTGGTCTGCCAAAGGGATTTCAAGGGGATTTTCTTTATCAAAAGCATCGGCAGATGTGTCCTTGACAAACTATCGCTTACATGGCGGAGACGGAGATCTCGCTTTTTATTAACTCTTCTGAATTTCGGAGAAGACATTTGGCAAAGCGCGAAGAAATTACCCGAATGCTGTTTAACGTCATTGACGAACTAAACGAGCTTCGGCCGGCCGAAGAACACCTGGAGAAAAACCTGGCGGCACCTTTAACAGGTGATTCCGGAAGATTAGATTCAGCCGGATTGATTAATTTAATTGTCCTGACAGAACAAAAGACAGCCGAAGAGCTTGGCAGGCCCATCCTGTTAACCGATGACCGCACCATGTCCCAGGTTAAAGCGGTCTTCAGCACCCTCGGTACCCTTGCAGAATACCTCCAACGGCTGCTAAACGAAAAACGCGATGGATAAGCAACAACATACCTGCGTACTTGTCTCAGATTTTAATCTGCAAAATTTCTCCGGTTACCTCGCCAATGATGCGGAATTTCCCCACATTCATGCGATTACCGCCCCGATTGGACAGCCTGTATCAACCTTGTTACACCAAGACGCACCGTGCTGGCAAAATACGCCGGACGTCGCCGTGATCTGGACCCAACCCCAGGCCGTTATCCCTGATTTTAATGCCCTCCTCAGGTATGAGCAGGTTCGGCTGCCGAAGGTGCTGCAACAGGTCGATGAATATTCCTCTTTGTTGGTAGCCATGAGTGAATGGGTGAAGTACGCATTCGTGCCATCCTGGGTGCTTCCCTCATATCGAAGCGTCTTCGGAGTGCTTGACATGAAGACCGAGATCGGCCTGACGAACACCCTTATGCGGATGAATTTGCGGCTGGCCGAAAATCTGGAAAAGGCGTCCAATATCTATGTTCTCAATACGCACAAATGGATTGAGCAGACAGGGAACCACGCTTTCAGTCCTAAACTATGGTATCTGGGCAAAATCGTATTTGGCAATGAGGTCTTCAAGGCTGCCGTCCGGGATGTCAAAGCGGCGTTCAGCGGTTTGCTCGGGTTTGCCCGCAAACTCATCATCCTCGATCTGGATGATACCTTATGGGGAGGCATTGTCGGCGATGTCGGCTGGGAGAATCTTGTATTGGGAGGGCATCATCACCTCGGGGAAGCCTACGTAGACTTTCAACAAGCACTGAAATCTATGAAGAACCGAGGAATTCTTCTGGCAATAGCGAGTAAAAATGAGGAGCCGATCGCGTTGGAAGCGATCAGAAAAAATCCTGAAATGGTGCTCAAGCTGGAAGATTTTGCGGGATGGCGAATTAATTGGCAGGATAAAGCCCAAAATGTCGTTGACCTGATGGCCGAATTGAATCTTGGGCCCCAGTCTGCCGTGTTCATAGACGATAATCGCGCTGAACGGGCGAGGATTAACGAGAGTCTGCCTGAATTGCTTGTACCTGATTGGCCGAAAGATCCGCTGTTTTATCCGTCGGCCCTTCTCAGCTTACGGTGTTTTGAGATGCCCTCGCTGAGCCAGGAAGATCTTGTCAGAACCACCCTGTATCTTTCAGAAAACAAACGCCAGGCAATGAAAAAAACAGTCGGTTCACTGGAGGAATGGTTAACCCGCCTATGTATTCGCGTCCGGGTTGAAGAACTTCATCCTGCAAATCTGCAAAGAGCGGCGCAACTGCTGAACAAAACCAATCAAATGAACCTATCAACCCGACGTATGTCGGAGGCAGAACTCATGGCCTGGGCCGAAGCCAAAAACCACATGCTTTGGACCTTGCGAGTTTCTGATAAATTTGGTGATGCCGGTTTAACCGGTATCGTCAGCCTGGAAATTCAGGACCAGAACGCTCAAATTGTGGATTTTATTTTGAGCTGTCGGGTGATGGGACGAAAAATAGAAGAAGCCATGCTTGCCATCGCAATAAATCATGTGCGGGAATCGGGGGTAAAAGATGTGTCCGCCCGCTATATTCGAACATCCAAAAATAAGCCGTGTTTGGATTTTTTTCAAAGCTTAGCTCCCCGATTTCAGCAGCAGGGAGATCGTTTTATTCATGATTCAAAGATGCCATTTGCGATCCCCAAGGCGATTGAACTTGTTCAATAGTGCCTAATCCGGATCCGCCGAAGGCGGAGAACCATAAAAGATCAATAATCACGAAAACATCCGCCGGCGGAGAAAGCACGATATTTTCTTTCTCGTGCTTTCGTAATAAATAGTTCAGCCACAGAAGGCAGAAAAAATAACAATTAAGATACTAACAAACAATGCCACAGCGCGTATTTACATCTGACGATCAGCTCGCTTTTGCAAGACTCTCCGGCGACGATAATCCTTTGCACACGGACCCCGCCATTGCCCGGCGCCTCCTGTTTGGGCGGCAGATCGTTCACGGCCTGCATGCCTTGTTATGGAGCGCGGACAATTATGTAAAAACCCGGACGCAACCTCTGGGGCTGGTGACTGTCAAAGCGAATTTTCAGGCCGGTTTAGGGTTAGGGCAGATGGCAAATTGCATTTATAGCACCCCAGATGAACACCTGGTTGAAATAATACTGGAGGCCGACCAAACGCCCGCCGCCTGGTTTCAAATAGCCTTGAGCCCCTCAGGGCAAAAGCAGACAGACACTCTGCCGGCGGCATCTCAAGAACCGGAAAAATGCAGGGAGCGCTCCATAGACGAGGTGGCAGCGGCTTCGGGCAACCTCCCTTTGTATTTTGATAAAGAATCCGCTGGACGGCTTTTTCCCAACCTCGTGCGGGGGTTACCTCCCATGCAGCTTGCCATTTTGCTGGCTACCACTCGACTGGTCGGCATGGAATGCCCCGGCTACCACTCCATTTTTTCGGAACTCAATCTGACATTTGATGCAGCCGATAGCGGAGCCCCTAGTATGAGTTATCAGGTAACGGATTGCAATAAACGCCTGGCCCTGATCCGAATGGATGTTGAAGGACCCGGGATGAAAGGACAGATCAAAGCCTTTTATCGACCACAACCTCAAAAACAACCTGCTTTCACAGAATTCTGTCAGAAAGTTGAATCAGGAGAATTTTCAGAACAACGGGCGCTGATTGTCGGGGGTTCTCGCGGTTTGGGGGAAGTCAGTGCCAAACTCCTGGCCGCCGGAGGCGCCGAGGTCATTATTACCTACTATCATGGTGAAAAGGATGCCGGACAGATTGTAGAAGACCTAGTTTCTCACGGAGCGAAAGCAACATGCCTGCCGTTGGATGTGCTGGAGCCACCGCAAGAACTGTCGCATATGATCGCAAATCATCCGAACCCTTTGTATTTATATTACTTTGCCACACCCTTTATATTTGGAGCGGCCAAAGGTAAATTTTCACTGCAGCGCTTTGGCGGCTTTATTGAGTATTATGTCACAGGGTTCCTCCGGACTTTTCAGGCACTGGCCGCTGGGTCAACCGGTTTGCAAAAGATATTCTATCCGTCATCTTCAGCGATAGAAGAACTTCCCCCTGATATGGGTGAGTATGCTGCAGCGAAAATGGCCGGTGAAATTCTTTGCGATTTCTTGCAAAAAACTAATCCCGGCCTTACCATCCACAAACCTCGTTTACCGCGTATTGCCACCGATCAAACTGTCAGTTTGCTGCCTGTGAGCAATCAGGACCCCGTCGCAGTTCTTCTAACCCACCTGCGTACTCTCAGGCAGATGTAACGAAGCTATCTCAAAATTCTAAAGTAATTCCTGCCAAGGATGAAATCTAATATTGAAGCATTAGATGGTCATCCTGCTCATCGGCGTCTAAAGCACAATCTGGCAGCCCTGTTTAAAAATGAGGTTATAAAAGGCCTTGGCGATATCATATCAGGCGTTGTGCTTATCGGTATCGGGTTTGTTTCCGGGGGGTGAGTTTTTACGGGCGATGCCACCTGGCTGGATTATTTTTTCGATTGCCTCGGTTTATTCTGGATCGGTAGGGGGTTTTATAATATGGTGCGCTGAGAGTCCGATTGGAAGTTATTTGTTATTGGCTCAATTAGGGTTTACAATCTGCCTGATACTCTGAAGCCCTGCCTCCAAGAACCTGCTGTCACTATCGAATGCCGGATCGTAGGAAGCGATGGCGCATCCCCGCACTGGGATGTAGTCTTTGACTACCCCAATGGCCTTGATCATAAATTCCGGCGATATTCCCCCGCTGGCCCCGTAATGATTGGCGGCTCCCTCGCCGACTTCAAAGGCATCCATGTCGATATGCAAATAAATTCCGGCTACCCGGCTTTGAAGCTGGACCAATGCTGCTTCTAGGCCCCTGAAAATTTCAGTTTCCCTTCCGTCTACCGTCCGGATCAGGTTTATCTCACTCTGCTCCAATTGTCGCTGTTCCTCTGCATCCAGGTCGCGGGCGCCGACCAGTACTAAATTTTTTTCAGCCAATGGACTAAATCCCGGTATGGTCTTGGCCACTGATTTCCAGCAGCGACCGGTAGCCATGGCAATGGGCATTCCGTCCAGAAAACCGCTGAGGGTCGTATCGGGGGTGTTGAATTCACCATGGGCATCGAACCAGACCACCCCCAGGTGGTCAGGGCTGATCCCGGCGATGGTTCCCAGGCAGCTGTTGCAGTTGCCTGACAGGACCACGGGGAAAAAACCCTCTTCAATGCCGCGGCGGACCTCATCGGCCAGCAGGCGGTTGAGCTCGAAGGCGGTCATAACTTCGATGGTGAAATTTGACTGGGATTCGATTTGAGAAATCTCCACCTGATGACCGTCGGCTTCAAGCATGCGGTCAAGATTATGTTGAAGAAACTGATCAGGCCCTAAACCCTGCCGCTGTTTTTTGTATCCGCAATCATAGGGAACTTTAATTATCCGAATTTTCATTTTTAAGGATTCCTTTGATTTGCATAGATGCTCAGCGCACCGTCAGCCAGATACCTGCAAGTAAAAGCGCCATGCCGAGCATTCGGGAGAGGTCTATGGGCCGGGTTGTGGCACCCAAAACACCGAAATGATCTATCAGGGCTGCAACAACAAACTGGGAAGACACTATGATGGTAAAGGTGGCAACCAGGCCCAGGCGGGGTGCACTGTAACCGATGGCACCCACTATGATCAGCCCTAAAGCACCTGAAGAGTACGCATACCAGGGCACACTCTGCCAGGCTCCCAGGTTTCCGCCTCGCATTAGAATCAATACCAGGGTAATCAACAGGCCGCCACCGGCGTAGGTAATGAACACACCCTCCAGGGTGCCGATGGCTTTGTCCAGCAGACCCATCATCTGGGCCTGCAAAGCTACCGTGATGCCGCCGATAACAGCCACAATAATTAAGAGTGCCGAGCTACCCAATATGATGTCCTCCTTATGAATTATTCTATGTTTAGCCTCTTTAGACTGTAGGTACACACCGCCGAGCAGATCCCGCAGTTGTGCCCGTTGTGGTACCGGTAGTAGTTTTCTTTTTTCCAACGGTCGCAGGCTTCAACATCCAGGATTTCTTCCCGCGGCATTCCGGCCACCCAGGCGCTGCCCTTCAGTGCACCGGCCGGGCAGGCCTCGACACAACGCATGCAGGTGCCGCAATAGCTGCGCTCCACGGGCGTCCCGCAGGAAAGCGCCATGTCCGTAAATACGGTTCCCAGACGAACCCAGGAGCCGAATTTGCGGGTGATTAGCTGGCAATGGCGGCCGATCCAACCCAGACCGGCCCTGGTGGCAGCGGTTTTATGGGGAAAATCTCCTTTTACGTTGACCGGATCTGATCGTTCTGAGGCCGCCAGCGGTTGTGCCCGGTAACCTCTATTTTTGATTTCGGCTGTTAATCCGGCTGCCGCCGCATTAATCAAATTATTTACTCGCGCGTATTCATCGGCATAGGCCTGGTTGGGGCCGTTTTGGATCCCGGCCATGATTGCGGGGGTCATGAGAATGGCATAAGATAAGGCGAATGGAAATCCTTGCCCGCCGGAATCCTTTGGCGTGCTAAATTTTCGGAGGTCAGCCGCACCAAAGAGAATAATTTTTTGCTGCTGGATGGATAAAATCAGCCAGGCAGGAAATAAACGACTGGAATCCGGCAACTGCCCCCTCCTTTTTGAGATCGCTACTAGGATCGCAACAGTTTTTTTTCCATAAAAACACTCAAAGGATCCGCTTTGTATCCTCCAAATGAATCGATTCTGTAATACCCCAGCTTTTCATACAATTTGACGGCTTCCTTTTGATGTATACCGGTTTCAAGACGCGCATAAGTTACTGCCTGTTTGATAAGACGGCTTTCCAAATCTTTCACTATGGCTTTGGCGATTCCTTTGCCTCTCTGGTTTGAAGTGACGTAAACACGCTTTAGCTCACCATATTCTCCCATTATTTTTACCGAACCGATTCCGCAAATTTCAGCGTCCAGATAGGCTGCCAGGAAAAGAGCATTTGATTTGGATAACTCCTCGATCGAATCCAGATGATTACTTTCCGGCGGATACAGGGAAGACTGGTATTCGTCCAATTGTTCAATGAGGTCCATTACCTCAATCTGAGCCGGATCGACTGGCTTTATGGTGAGCATGACTGATTCTTTTCTAGTATTGTTTCTCACAGATAGACTACAAAAAACGGATAGATTTTAGCATTGTTGATTCATCTATTTTAGGTGTCAGGTGTCAGGTTTCAGGTGTCAGAGGACAGCCTGCGACGAGCTCAGCAGTGTCGATATCAGACGCCAGAAGACAGATGATAAAAAACTGGAAGGTAAATCACCCGATCTGACCTCTGTTTACTGACACCTGACACCTGAACACTTAAACAATTAAATCCTTAAGACCGAATTTTTCCAGCATGAAGTGATGAAAGCCTTCGTCATCCAAATCGGCGCGGTTTCCGAGAAACTCATCGTTAATGGGGCCTGCGGAATAAACTATTTTAGGCGTCTCTGAGAGAATGGCTTCCAAGATCAAATTGGCGATAAGCTCAGGACCGGGAATGTGCAGATCGGCAAACAATTTACCCGTATGCTCGCCGGCTGTCTGGTAAATCCGCTTATAATCCGGATCGGTCCTCTCCATAAGGTCGCCGGTCATCTGGGTGGCAACGTCATTGAATTCCGTCGCAATGGGGCCGGGGCGAATGGTCACCACCTTTATTCCCATAGGCTCCAATTCTAACCGCATTGCATCCGTAATGGCTTCGAGGGCATGCTTTGAAGATGCATAGACACCACTGCCGGGGAAGGTAAATTTACCGACAATGGAACTCAAATTGACAATGATCCCCTTTCTCTGGCTGCGCATAGCCGGCAGGCAGGCCTGGGTGATGCGGATGAGTGCAAACAGGTTGACTTCGAATAGGCGTTTGACGGCCTCAATGGAGACATCTTCCAGGGCACCCCGAACACTGTAGCCGGCATTGTTTACGAGTACTGAAACAGGTGTTGGCAATTGTGCAAGGTAGTCGCAAAACTTTTCAGTGTCTTCGGGCTGTGAAAGGTCAACCTGTACAGGAGTGATTCCCTGTGCCTGACCGGCCAATTCGACGAGACGCTCCTTACGCCGGGCAGCCGCGATGACTGCAAAACCCTTCTCAGCCAGTTTGAGGGCGGTTTCGCGACCGATGCCACTGCTTGCCCCGGTTACCAGTGCGGTTTCTCTTTTCTCTGACATTGATACCTCCTTAATTTCAAATGATATCATTTTTTCGTCCGGCCTTTTGTTTTACTTTGTGGTTGAATTTTTTAGCATTAATGATGAAGCGTTCATGGATGCCTTTGCTGATAATATCGACACTATCATCTTCCTTTTCAATTTCGACAACCGCTTAAAATATTTGCAGAACATGACCATCGTTCTGAATAATTATCTATCCGGGCTATCTATCCACGAAATTACACCCTCCGGCTGACGGCCAGAAGGTTTCTCAATCGCCCCGTCCCCGCTTTTTCCATTTCCACAAGGATCCGTTGAAAAATCATTGCGGTTGCCAGCGCATCTCCGATGGCCGTGTGCCGTTTTTGAATTTCGATACCGAAGTGCCGGGCCACCGCATCCAGGTCCTGATTGGACCCGATCCGTTTCGCATAGGATCGCAGATGCCTCGGAAAGCAAACTTTGCGACAAATGGGATAGGCATCGAGAACCAGATTCTGAATGGGAAAACCGTGATTCTGTCGCATGTAGATATTTAGAAAGTTCAAATCAAACCGAACATGATAGCCAACCAGAATATCCGTCCCCACAAACTGGAGAAATTGTTCAAATACATTTGTAAATAACGGCGCACCTGCCACCATAGACGGCATAATGCCGTGTATTTTAACGGCGGACGAGGGTATGTCCCGCCCCGGACTTACCAGTGAATGGAACACGTCGCCAAGGAGTATTCGGCCGTCAACGATCCGGTATGCGGCCAGACTGACCACCCGGTCTCGGGTAAGGCTCAGACCGGTGGTTTCCAGGTCCAAGACCACGTAGCGCAGGCTTTTGGCGTTTTGATTGCGCGAAATTTGATCCAGGGCCCTCAGGTTTGTCTGCGCGAGAGGATGAAGATTTCTTCCCCGCAGACGGGTTCGGACCAGACGATTACGCAGACGGGCGAACAATAGACCGGCCATCAGACCTCCACCAATTTGGTCTGATAGCGAAATTCAATAATATCCTGCAACTGACGGACAATCGAAAAGGTTTCCTTCAACATCTTGCGTTGCAATCCGTTCAGGCTTGCGGGATCCAGAAAATTATCCGGCTCTTCTCCCTTGGCGAGGGCGTCAAGGTGTCGGCTGATTTGGAGATATACAACAAATTCATAAGCTTCGCGTATATCAGCATAAAATTGGCTGTCGATGACGCCCCGTTTCTGGATTTCCGCCAGACGGTCAAGGGTGTTCTGGGCTTTAATCCCCAGATCCAGACTGAGCACGCGGGCGGCGTCCACCACCGGGTTCAGTCCCCGCAATTTCAGGTCGAACTTATTCTTGTTCTCGCCGGATTTTTCAACCACAAACCGCTTGAGCAAGCTGAGCGGCGGCCGATTGGTGAGGGCCACTTTGGCCATAAAGCGGATAAAAAGCTTTCTTTTTCGGATTACCCTGAGCAGGTGGTCATGCAAAATATATGGGAATTGGGTGCCGGCATATATCGGCCGAAAATCAAAAAAAATAGATGCCATCAGCAATGTTTCCGGATTGGGTTCCATGATCCACTCCAGAAACGTTGCCTGCCACTTTTCTTCCGGCTGGCACCACTTCGGATTGGAGGCCATGACGCCTCCTAAACACCTTGGAATGCCGGAACGCTCCAGGTATCCCACCACCCGCTCCGAAAAATTCAAAAACCATTTTAGGCAATCGGCTTCATCAGTTTCCGCAGTGCTGGCAAAAAAGAGAGCGTTGTCCTGGTCGGTATGCAGGGTCTGTTCCATGCGGCCTTCGCTGCCGAAGGCCAGCCAGCCGTATGGTGCCGGCGGTTTTCCAAGTCCCTCGCTTTCCATCTCTTTTTCGACGAGTTGGAGAACCCGAAAAGTCAGGCGGTCGTTGAGCTCGGTAACCAGAGCGACCAGCTGTTTGACCGGGCCCCCCTGGCGCAGCATCATTTCAAGAACGCTGTCGATTTTGTACCGCATGCCGATAAGTGTCTCCAGCGAGGCGGTGCGCTTAATTTCTCCGATAACCTGGATCGGAGAGCTGCCGGTCTCCATCTGCAAATCATGCTCGCTGATAATGCCGATCATGCGGTCGTTTTCAACCACCACCAGAAGTCTGACACCATGATGGCTCATGGACAACAGGGCATCAAAGGCATAAGCGTCCTGAGCAATGGTCTGCACCGGCTGGCTCATGATGCGGGCAACCGCTGCCTCCGGGCTGAGGCCGGCCGCCAGCACTTTGGTACGCAAATCGTTGTCTGTCAGGATGCCTAGTGGGTAGAGGCCGTTGCCGGTGACCACAATCGAGCTCACCCGGCGTTGAACCATCAGCCTGGCGGCTGCCTGAACGGATTCATTAGGTGCGCAGGTCAGCAAATTTTTATTCATTATGTCGGCAACCCGTTTACCGGTAAGAAACACCTCCATGCTGATGGCTTTTTGCCCGATCGGTTGCGGTCGCTGGAAATCTGCCGTCTGACGTACCGCTTTGATGGTCCTGGCCAGCGAAAAACTGAAGTAGCGCCCAAATACCGGGTAGCTGTTTACCAACTGCCGGACTTCTTCGGCCGGAAGCATCAGGCAGATGAGATCCTGGCGGGCAGAAATGTCAAACATGGCCGGTTTATCCTGCAGAATGCTGGTGGCGCCGAAATAGTCTCCCTCTCCGCGCACATCGACGAGCAGATCCTCACCCTCATCATCGATCAGGGATATTCTGGCGAAGCCCTTCTGAATGATGTACAGATGCTGAAAAGGGTTATTTCCTTTGGTCTGAATACGCTCTCCCCGGGGGAAAAAGGCCATCTCCATCCGCGATATTACGTGCACCAGTTCGCTGGAACCCAGGGTGTCAAAGGGGGGTACCGAGCGCAAAAATTCGAGCATCCGCTGATTGGGAATTTCTAGCCCGGATTCGTTTTGTGGCTGAGAATCCATACCGGCTCCTGTTACCGATCATTAATATTAATGAAATTGGTTTCAAATCCAGACGTTGTGTCCAATACTCAAGTCGTTATTGTCGGGTAAGCATCAAATAAAATCTTGCCCCGGGCGGTCGCCTTTTTGCTGTAAACCGGCATCGATATCGATACCACCAACGTCATAGAATTCGACTCGAAATCGCACCTTTCCAGTTATGGTTACATGGTGAAAGCGTTCGGGAAATATGACGATCGGATGTTCAGGATCTGCATCCAAAGCATTATCTGCATCATCTTCCCAGACAAATTGAAGCGCACCTTCTTCGACGACCAGGTACCCGAATCTGCCTCTTGGGGCAAGATGCTTCTTTAAAATGCCCGGCACCACGGTTTCTTCGGTCATGGTAGGCGTGGAGCCAAATTTTTTGGCCTCCTGGGGAAGCGTTTCGTTTTGGAAATTCATGTGTTTTCTCCTGCAGGTTTATTTAAAAGCGAAAAGGGCACTTTGTACCACCGGGATGGAATAAATCGCCTGATCCATTGTCAGGTAAATACCATCCACCTGTTCCGCCTTGGCCCTGTGATCTTTGGCATGTTCTTCTGATTCATCCAATTATTCGCAAAGCAAAATAAGGCACCAGATTGAACATAAATACCCCCAATTTAAAAATTGCTATACCGGCATAGTGAATGGAATCAAACTTTTCAACCGACATCTTAAACCATTTGCTGTGAAGACGATAGGTCCAATCGTGGGCAAACAACAACCACATTGCCCACCAGAGCAACAGCGCCATGTTTATGACTGAACACCATGCGAAAAACGCGCGAATCATTTCTAATTCCATGGTTCCCCCCTTTTGTAATATGGATCTGCCATCAGGCAAAGGAATAAATAGAGACTATTGTAGCAACCGGGTCATGTTTTACTTGCCAGCAATTTTCGCAGATCCGCTATGTGCCTGGCCGGGTAAACTCCCGTGGGGCATACCCGGCTGCAGTTCAGCGCCCGCTCACATAGACGCTCACCGTGTTTATGGCCTGCTAGTTCGAGAAGACTTTCCAATTTTTGCGATGATTTCCTTATTTCATTGCTCACCGCCGCAAGTACTGCAGGTCCTGCAAAGCCTTTGTTTTTAGAGGTTACGGGGCAGGCTGAGATACAGGCTCCGCATTCGATGCAGTTTTCAAAGCGTTCGAATTCTTTGATGCTTTTCGGCAATTGAGCGGTTTTTAAATTTTCGGACTTTTTAAGATAACTCCAGTTTTCAGAAATGTCCTTATAAAACGGTGATATATCGACTACCAGATCTCCAATTGGCTTAAACCCGTCCAGGGGTGTCAGCGTGATGGTCTTCCCTTTAAATTCTGTGAGTTTAGTGGTGCAGGTCAGACGCTCCCGGCCGTTGATTTTACAGGCGCAGGTGCCGCAGGAAGAATGATGGCAGGAATGCCGGTACATCAAAGTGGAATCCTGTTTGAGACGGATTGCTTCCAGAGCATCCAGCACCCTCATTTCCGGATCAGCCTCAATGGAGAATTCCTGATACCGGGGTGGATCGATGTGGCCAGGTTTGTAGCGTAAGATTTTCAATGTAATTTTCTTTATTGACATGGCAGAGAATTTTTTACCACGGAGTTACACGGAATTTCACGGATCTTTTATTCGGCGTGGCCGCCGAACAAAAATATCAATCGCTTCGCTGATATTCTATGTATTACTTTTAATCTCTTTGTTTTCCCGGTGTGTCAATCCGTGGTTAAATATTAGTTTTGTTTGTAAAAATGCCGATAGTGTAGCAATTTTTTGGTTTTCGTTTTGCAGGCAATATCCCGGCCGGTTTGGCGGCAGATGAGATCGGCGGTTTTTTCCGCCATAAGTCTTAACGTGGTGGCCTTGCCGCCGATGACCGACACAAGTCCGGACAGATTATCCCTATCTTTGTGATCGAAGCAGTCGAAGTCGCGGCTGATCTCCAGCGGGTTCCCTGTCTGCGACAGGGCAATCAGCGGCCGGATGGCATACCACGTCGAATGTACATCTGCTTTCTTAACCCGGGGGATCAGTTTGGCGCACAATTCAATTAACCTGTGTTCATGATCCCGGGGCAATTCCACATGATCCGGATCATCTGCCAGCCAGATTGAGGTCCCA
The DNA here is from genome assembly GCA_049669725.1 of Desulfobacterales bacterium. Classification (GTDB taxonomy): domain Bacteria; phylum Desulfobacterota; class Desulfobacteria; order Desulfobacterales; family JAFDCJ01; genus JAFDCJ01. The sequence continues at coordinate 45,506 of JBATKU010000672.1, read as the reverse complement.
AGAATAGTGAGTTGGCGCTGAGGGACGATAATGTCTCCCTCGCCGGCTTTGTGGAGCCGGTTAATTACCATATTTGTCAGACGGGTATTGAGTGCCACCATTACGCCGGGTCCCGGTAGAATCGGTAGCTGAACCCCGGCCAGGGCACCAATTTTTCCCGCCCAGGCACCGGCTGCATTAATAAATACATCCCCCTGAACATCGAATTCACGATGGGTTTGATGGTCAAAAATCCGGATACCTGTGACGGCGCCATTGGCTTGATAAAAGCCGATGACATCGGAAAAATTGTGGATGCGGGCACCGTTGGCTCTGGCAGTGGCGTAAAAATGCAAGGGCAGCCGCCAGGCATCGATGGTGGCGTCCGGTACCTGAACCGCCATTTTAAGAGATGGGTTTAATTCTGGTTCCAGGGCCAGGGCCTGTTTGGCGGTTAGCTCTCTGGTGGGAATCCCGCACGCCCGACAATTTTCCAGAAACGATGATTTAAAGGTCCGATCGGCCTCATCTAACCCAACGAAAAGTCCGTCGTTTTGTTCGATGGCCTGGGGCGCAATATGCCGCAGGATCTTATTCTCCTGGATGCATTCGCGCGCGGCCGCCGGATCGTGAACGGCATAGCGGGCCCCGCTGTGCAGCAGTCCATGATGGCGGCCGGTAGTTCCGGATAAAAGCTCGCCGCGTTCGAAAAGCGAAACCTCAAACCCACGCAGAACAAGGTCATGGGCGATCGCAGCCCCGGTGCCGCCCCCACCTATAATTACTATTTTTTCCATCTAAGAAAATGCCTAAAATGTCTAAAGTGCGCTAAAATGCCTAAAATTAAATATTGAAGGTTTCCATTTTAAATTTGCAATGATCTAAATTAGATGAGGGCTCGGGGAGTTTTTCCCTAAATTCATTTTGAGTGAACCGTCAGCGTTTCACCGATTGTCAGCGGTCCGCCAGGGAATAGCCCGTGCGAGCCGCAACAAATGCGTACCGTACTCCGTACACGCCCCCTATCCTTTGCGATAAGCCCATACAGGCAGAGACGATCATCGCCGCCGTGGGAATATGTATCTTGGGTCTGGTTCAGATCTAATCGTAGCGTGATAGCTGCCGTACGAAAGCTCCTCAATAACATTGTTACGGCTCGCACGGGCTATTCCCTTGCGGCCAGAGCAGGGATCGGAAAACTCTCCGACCCCTCATTTAGATAGAATTTCTTAATTTTAGGCAATTTAGGCAATTTAGTGCACTTTAGGCATTTCTTTTCACTGTTTATACGATTCAAGCAGTGCTACCATAAAATCCCACACCCGTCCGATGGATGGGATGAAGAGCCGCTCATTTGGTGAATGGGGATCTTCCATGGTGGGTCCAAAGGAAATCATGTCCATGCCTTTATATTTTTCTCCGATAATGGCGCATTCGAGCCCGGCGTGAAGCGATTGTATTGTTGGTTCCCGGCCGGACACCTTTTGATAGACTTCTGAGCAGCGCTTGAGAACCGCTGATTGCATGTCCGGCCTCCAGGGGGAAAATTCGCTGTCGGACTGGGTGTCGGCCCCGGCCAGGGCCGCGGTGGCATTGACAATCGTTGTAATCTCATCCATTCTGGACATCACCGAGCTTCGTTGGCTGGTTAATATCCGGAGAGATCCGTCAGTTATTTCTACCGTGGCCAGGTTGTTCGAGGTTTCAACCAGACCTTTAAAATCCGGCGACATTCCGATAACACCATGGGGAACAGACAAGATAAGATTAATCACTTCAAGGGTATCCTGCCGGCTGAGACCCTTATTGCTATTTGGCCCGGAATCAACCGGGGTCAGGGCGATGGCCAGTGAAGGCTCGATGGTCGCGTACTCGGATTGAACCGTTTTTTCAAAATCCCTGACAGTTTTAGCAACAGTTGCCGCCTCAGATGAATCACAGGCGAATACAGCAGCCGCATCCCGCGGAATGGCATTGTGAGCCGACCCGCCTTTTAGCGAAACCAGCCGAATATGGCATGTCTTGATTAGCTGATCCAGGGTGCGGGCCAGAACTTTATTGGCGTTGGCACGTTGTTTGTGGATATCGATTCCCGAATGCCCGCCATGCAGCCCCTGCACATTTAAAGTAAATAAGGCCCTGTCCCCGTTTAGATCCTTAAAGGTCACCTGGCGGGACACAAGGGTATTTCTGCCGCCTGCGCATCCGACGGTAAACTCACCTTCGGTTTCCGAATCGACATTCAGCAGAATTTTGCCTTTCACAAATCCGGGCTCGAGCAGTTTGGCACCATTTAAACCGGTTTCCTCGTCAACCGTGAACAGCAACTCGAGTTGCGGATGGGCCACTTTATCATCGGTTGCGGCGGCCATGGCCATGGCGATGGCAATGCCGTTGTCAGCGCCCAGAGTGGTCTTATCCGCCTTCAGCCAGTCACCGTCAAATACATGGCGGATAGGGTCTTCGGTAAAATTATGGTCTGAGTCGGGAGATTTTTCACAGACCATGTCCACATGGCCCTGGATGACGATGCCCGGTGAATGCTCATATCCGGCAGTCGGGGCCACGGTGACCACCATGTTGCCGGCTGCATCCACTTTTACCGGGAATTGTTTTCCCTCGGCCCACTGCTTGAGCCAGAGAACAATTTTTCTCTCATTTTTTGAACACCGCGGAATTTCATTGATCTGCTGGAAAATTTCTAAAATTTTGTTTACACTTTGGCCCATCAATGCGCTCCTCGCCATCTGAAGTAGTTTTTTAGTGGGACAGGGTTAAATACGGTTTTATTGGATTTAGTTCCGCCGCTAACTTACCTGATCTTGGCCGGCGAAGCCAGTAAAAAAATAGCTGCCTTGATTTTTATCTGTTGTCTGATTAAGATAAAAGGAACGAGTTATGTTGAATTTTGATATTATTTAGCGTTGCGGATTTCGTGCGCTTAATTTACGGTTTAACCATTAGGGGGGATGATAGAATGCCGCTTTTTGACCTGACCGAATTTTTCAAATTGTCATCTGCTCTAAATTATAACCTGAGCGCGGCATCATTGAATCGCTACAATGTATTGATGTATATCACCGACAACAAGCGCCTGGATGATGATGATACTTTAGACCGTGAGAAAAAGGGTATTGTTATGGAAGCGCTGGGCTATCTGTTCAGCGTTTACCGTCAGAAACATCGACACCTGGGCCCGATGGCTGTCTTACATCCCTTGAGAGCCGCAGCCCTGTTTACCCGAACCCGTGATCGTCTCGATCTGGTCGAACTCCTTACCTTATTGTTTCATGATATTCTTGAAGATATTAAGCCGGGCCAGTTTGAGGTTCAAGAATGGATAACCATGGAGGAACAACTTTACGGGCTTCTAGATCGGATGGCGCCGGAAGATGAATCCCACCTGACCGAAAACATGCTGAGCTTAACCCGGCTTGAAAATGAATCCTATTACCAGTATATCGGCAGGCTGCTGGAAAATGCTCAGAATTCGCCCGGGGTTGTCGAGGTAAAACTGGCGGACCGCCTTGACAACACCCTGGATTTGCGCATTGATCTTGAGGATTCACTGGCCCGGATTGATTTTTTTGAAAACATTTTTCAGATCATGTTTGTTAACAATTACCAGGGATACATACCGAAAAGGGAACATGCCCCCGCTACGGCTATCAATGGCGCCAAGCGGCTGTATCAGCTGTTTAAGAATGCCGTGCTCCTGTCTATGATTCGTCGACATGCGCCGGATACCGGGCAGCAGTCACAAAAACTTCTCTTCGATGCCGTCTCAGAGGCTGGCCTGAATGAAGCCCAGCGTACGCTAATCCATTTGATCAGCTACCATGTTAAAGATGTGGCGACCCAGCGAGGGCTTATTCTGGAGGCGATGCAGTATTGTTACAGCGGCAGAAGCAATTTGGTAACCAAACCCGACGGCAGTCAATTGCTGGACGGGCTGTTTTCAACTTACTTCGGTCAAAAGTCAAGCCGGCTGCGTCGCCGGCAGCTCGACATTTTATATCAAAACAAGAATTTGATGCTGGAAGCTGCAGTGGCTTTTATTGTTATATTCCTGAGTTTTTTAAACGATCAAAAATATTATATCGAGGGCATCAGTGCGGATGGAATAGAGCCGAGATAATACGATGAAAGGATGAACATTGGACACTGAGAGGATGAACATCGAACGTCCGATATCGAATTTTGAATGAGGAAAGACGGAAACACAAAAATCAACTAAGGATTTTGTTGCGAGTATTAAAGCAGCTGAAAAGAAACAGAAATAGTAAACGGATGAATCTAAATTGCTGAGCAAAGCGACATCATCATTCGATGTTCAACGTTGGGCGTTCGATGTTGGACGTTCATCTTTCTTATGCGGCCTTTTGGTCAGGTGAAAACAAAGCTACCCGCATGGCCGCCAGATGGTCGGCCATTTCCAGGTCTTCTACCTCGATGCAATCATCAAGGCGCTTGTCAAGCACACAATCCCGTTTACGATAGGCCACCGCCAGGTCCGGGTCAATCTCAAGCGCGCGATCAAAATTGCAATAAGCACTCGCAAAATCCCCCATCTGCTCGTAGGCCAGCCCGCGCAGGTGGTGGGCGCGTGCATAGTTCGGATTCAACCGGATGGAACGGTTAAAGTCGGGAATTGCTTTTTTGGTGTGGCCTGCTTTTAAGTGGGCGGCGCCGCGGCTCGAATAGGCCAACGCAAATTTGGAGTCGTGCTTGAGAGCCTGGGTGAAAATTACTATGCTATCGTTAAAGTTGCTTTTCAAATAAGCGGCAATCCCTTCGTCAAACAATTTTATAGCCATTAAGTTGTTGGACATGAGCCTGACTCCATAAGGTGTTTGAAATCACTTCAGATCAGTAATTGGTCATCAATAACAAAGACTTTGAAACTGACCGAAATAGCAGACAATTTTTGTTATAAATTCAAAATAGCCACGCCCATGCAGGTTGTCAACAATGTGAAATCTTGTCGTACCACAAGCAGAATTATTCGCATTCATGCCTCAAAGGTGGTTAACTCAGATTGACAGCTAGGCGGGGCAGGGTTATATCTTATCCCGATTGGTTAAAAAACCAAACGACGGACAATAGACCATGACAACATCCGGCCCACTGCCCAAGACTTCAGTCTCCATGCCCGAGCCAAATATCTGGCAGGAAGCCTATCAGATCAGATCGTATGAGGTGGATTGCCATCACAGGCTATCCGTTCTTTCGATATTCAATATTATGCAGGAGGCTGCCAGCAGGCATGCAGAAGCGCTGGGGGTGTCGATTCAACAGTTGCTTTCCGAAAATTATACCTGGCTGCTTTCGCGCCTTAAAATAAAAATTGCATCCTTTCCCGTCTGGCAAGATCAGATAAAAATAAGTACCTGGCCCTCGGGGGCCCAGCGGTTATTTGCACTGCGGGATTTTAAATTACAGGATAAGGATAATCAGGTCGTTGCCGCGGCTGTCTCGGCCTGGCTGGTCCTGGATGTTCAAAAACGGCGCCCGGTCCGAATCGGGCCCTTCGTGGAGAGACTCAAGCCCCTTGAGGGTGATCACATTCTGCCCGATACCCTCGACAAGCTGCCGGGATTGGAGTTTCGCACCCATGAAAAAAAGTTTGTCGTCCGTTACAGGGATCTCGATATCAATCAGCATGTCAACAATGCGAGCTTTGTGGAATGGCTGGTGGAAAGTATTCCAATCGGGATTTTAAACACCTCGGTGCTGGCGGAATTGGAAATCAACTTTCTGGCCGAAGCCTTTTATGAAGACTACATACTGGCCGCATGCCACCCTCTGGATTCACAAAACACCTCATTTCATCACAGCCTCATTCGACAGCAGGACGGTCAGGAGTTGGCAAGAGCCAGGACCGTCTGGCGAAAAGTTGATTGAATCAACCGAACAAATCGACCTGCACCTTGAATTTCCAAAAAAATCCTTATTTCTTCAGCTAATCCAAAATTTTCTCCTCCTTTTAAAAGATTCGATAGAGGCCCAAAATTAACGAAGGCTTAAAAAGGGGTGTATTTGTCCTGGCTAATTTGCAATTTCAATAACACGATATAAGTACGGAAGGATTTGGTGTTGATTACGGGGAAGCATATAAACAACTGGCGGATTTCGTTTTATAATGGTAAATGTTGGCAACAACAGACCGACAGAGGTAAGGATGCATTATGAAAACGGATATGAATGTTCACAAGATTCTGGGTCGGCACATGTTGGCCGATGGTATGGACTTGGTCATGGACCTGGACAGGTCCCACGGCAGTTGGATTGTGGACCAAAAAGACGGTACTGAGTACCTGGACCTCTACACCATGTATGCATCCCAAGCCATTGGCTACAACCATCCCAAGATGGTGGAAATCAGCGATGAGCTTACCCGGGCGGCCATACAAAAGCCGATCTGCTCGGATATCTATACCGTGGAGATGGCCCGGTTCTTGGAGATCTTTGCACGGGTGGCCATTCCCGCCTACCTGCCCCATGCTTTTTTTATCGAAGGCGGTGCTCTGGCGGTCGAGAACGCCTTAAAAGCCGCTTTCGATTGGAAGAGCCGGCTGAACCAGACTTCCGGCAGGGATGACACTCCGGGGGATATGATTATCCATTTCAAGGAGGCCTTTCACGGCCGCAGTGGATATACGTTATCCCTGACCAATACATTTAATCCCGACAAGACCAAATTCTTTCCCAAATTCAATTGGCCGCGGATCGACAATCCCAAGCTTCAATTTCCGGTTGACGCCGCCGAGGTGCAACGGGTGTCCAGAACCGAAGCGCGAGCGCTGGACCAGGTCAAGCAGGCCATTCACCAGTATGGGGACCGTGTTGCCGGTCTGATCATCGAGCCCATCCAGAGTGAAGGCGGCGACAATCACTTCCGGCCGGAGTTCATGGGTGCGCTCAGGGATTTATGCACCGAACACCGTATCCTTTTCATCCTCGACGAAGTGCAAACCGGAATTGGGCTCACCGGACGCTTCTGGGCCCACGAGCACCACGGCGTTCAGCCGGACATTATCAGTTTCGGGAAAAAGACCCAGGTCTGCGGTATGCTGGCCGGGCCGATCATGGACGAGGTGCAAGACAATGTCTTTCAGCGATCAATGCGAATCGGTTCCACCTTCGGAGGCAACCTGGTGGATATGGTGCGCTGCAAACGCATCCTGGAAATTATCGAATCCGAGAGGCTTGTGGATGCAGCAGACCGACAGGGCTCCTATCTACTGGCCAAACTACAGGAATTGCAGTCCCGCTTTGCCGATAGAATATCCAACGTCAGGGGGCAGGGCCTGCTTTGCGCCTTTGACCTGCCTGACCCTGAACACAAGAAACGGTTTGTGGAAAAATGCGCCCGGGCCAGGGTGCTGGTCGTGGGTAGCGGCCCCAAAAGTATTCGTTTTAGGCCCCACCTAAATATCAGCACGACAGAGATTGACCACGGCATGAAGGTTTTGGCCGATGTCCTTGCCGACATGGCTTAAAAATTTCAAGGAATCAAGATATGGCTATCATGGTAGATGGTTTTTTGGAAACTGTCTAATCGGTATGAGCAACCCACACTATGGTTGAATCGTGTCTTACGGCTTCTAAGAAACAAATTTTTGTTTCTTCCATGAATAACCGGAAAACGAAGTGTCGCGGTCGGATGCTATAAACCAATCATCGCAATAATTTGCACCTTCCTTTCGCTAATCTCAAATTTTTCGAGTGCCTATAAAGATTCGATTCAGGCTCGCAGTTTACAAACTTAAGACAAAATTTGTTCCAAAACGTGAATGAGATTTTCCTTTTGACAATCAAATTAATATATTTTAGGATTCATCAAAATTTGATCTAAGACTCACACAGAAACTCTTGTTACGCGCATCACTATTTAATTCCTGCTGGCCGTTGTTAAATTTCCTACTTCTGACCTAATTTGATCAGATCCAGAAAAATCATAGCCCATTGCCATTTCTGTGTTTGAATTCAACCCGTTTCTCTTTATCAGGTATTGCTGTAGTAGCAATTGATAATGCCAAATTTTATCATCTTTTCTTTGGTTTGGACATTTTCACAAATTAAAGGAAATTACAAGAAGCTCAAGCATGTTTAAAAATTGCTACCAATTTTTTGGCAATTCATTTGCAGATGCTAAAGTGAGGCGAATACCTTTTATTTAAGATTTTCGCACCGAACAGTTTCGAACTTTTATATGGCAGACCAGTACGCCTGCAGAAAGGAGACAATCATGGAAATGAAAAAAGTGCTGGCAGGATGGAGCAAGATCTGCCCCGGCTGCAACATCGGGCGCAAATATCCGGATTCATTTATCGGCAAGAAAGTGAGAAATCACTGGGAAAAAGGTTGCAGCTCACATGACGCCTATGTTGAGGTGTACGGCAGCGAAGAGACTTCGCCGAAGAAAGACAACGAAAAATCCGACGGTAATTGATTTCGCTGGCGGATTATTTGGTTGAAAAGGAAGTCACCGGAGATAACTAACCGGCTCTGGGAAATGTTGTTTTTTCCGATTTATTTGCTGGAAAGGGATTGCACTATTTAATGTCAACCTTGATGAGTGCGGTAGGAAATTAATTGAAAACTAAAATTCTTTGTATTTCACTTCGAAAGAAACATTAATTGGGCTGGATTATATCGAGGCTGAGCTGAGAGAAGGGGTTCTCCGGTTGAGACCCAAGATCAAGGCGGCGGCGCCCCTGAAGATCGAGGTGAAGACAGGATGAGTGGTAACTCAGAAACTTGCAATTTCCCCGAGTAGGCACATGCTCGGCATCTCATGTGATTTCGGAGCTGCGGCGTATTCCCGACCGAGGAGGAACATGCAATGCCAAAGGATTACTACCTCGTAGTGGGCATCAGCAGGGGGGCCGATTTAAACAAAATCAAGAAGGCCCACCGAAGGGTTGTAAAGAAGCACCATCCCGAAGTTTCCGCGTTGCAGGATGGCGCGGAGAAGTTCCGGGAGATCCGGGAAGCCTATGAGACCTTGGGTGACAAGGTGAAACGCAGGCGATATGACAAAGAGCTCGCTCGACAGGGATCGGAGATAAGAATCACACGAGTTTCCGAGATTATAGAAAGCAGGAGATCGCTGCTTGATGAGATTGATAGGTTTTTCTCCCGTACCGATAAAAACAAAAAACCCTGTCTACCGCAATGAGACAGGGCTTCAATATCAATTGTGTTTTCCCGCTATTAAAAACCCAGCTCACTAGCGGGTCATCAGGCTGTAATTTTTTTGGTCTTGGTTTTCCCCTTGCCTGGCTTGATGGCGACTGTCACCGCATCTTCCATTGGATCTTTGAAAGGCACCTCAATTCGGAGCAATCCGTGCTCGTAAGTCGCTTCAGCTTTTTCAGGTTTCACCGGCCAACCCAAAGCCAGTGCCGAAACGTACTCAAGGTCCCTTGCGGGCGCCAATAAATGGACACTATCTTTGAGGATCTTTACATCGATGGTCTCCGTTGGTGCTCCTGGGATTGCGAACTCCACTATTAGCTTGCGCTGCTCCCCGTCTGCATACGCTGTTGTAACGGGCGCAACCTTCATTCGTTCTACCTGCATGTTGACACACTCCTTTCTGTCTCGTTCCCGATTAGTCGGGCTTTTTGCCAATTGATCATCAACTTTTTCGTTATGTCGATTTTAGTCTTGACTCTTAATGCAGAACTCCTAATGCTTGTCGCTGAAAGAAGATTATCCGCAAAAAATATGACCTACATAAAATAAATTGTGAATCACCTTTAACAGCTATTTCATCCATCTCATTTTTCGAAAAGAAGTTCAAGCCCATCGGCGCATGCTCGGCTTACAGAATAGTCAGCCTTTTCTTGGCCGGGCATTTTATCCCAGCCTTCTTTTTCAATGAATTCAGGCCTCTTCCATGTACTTAATTCCGCTAATTCTTTAAGTTTCTCTTTATGGTTCGGTTCCTTCATAAATTGGGCAACGCAGATCGCCGCCTGACTCGCCAAGACCGCCTCTTCGGACATCTTTCGGGTAGTGGGGGAGGTTGTCCAACCCCCCCACGCAAAACCGATGATCATTGCGATGACTGCCCCGCAAATAAGGCCCCAAACTCCAAACTTAACCTTGCCTGCATTTTCTGGTTTCATTTGATACCCTCCTTTTATCTTATTATGTATACGAACCAAATAGCATTTGAAGCTCGCGACAGATCACATTCATTCTATCAGAAGCAACGCCGGCACCATTTGAGTATTTTCCTCAAGGGAACATCCTCCTATGTAAAAGGAATCGAGTTGACTTTGTCTTGGTGAACGGCTCTAAGTGGTTAAGGTTAAAAGATGCGGTAAGATGATCTTGGTGGTATCCAATAGGGAAATGAAGGGTCGCTACCTTCCGACCGAACATCCCCATCATATTTGGGAGCATAGTTAAGGAGCTTTGAGTAGTTTCTTCACAGGCGGCCCTTATTGGGGGTTAAAAGATGAGTGGAATTCAAAGGTGCCGTTAAAATCCATAATAAAAGATGCACGCACACCCGAGAAATCTGTTAAGTGCCACCGCCAAACCCCCTTTTTTTAATTATAACCTCTGGAGGCTCTAAGAGAGCCATCCCATGGTTTATTTTGTAGGTGCTGAAGTTGGTGTGGCACTTAACTACTGTTCTTAATTTATGCATGAATTGTGCAAAGTCAATGAAGTAAAATTATTTTATAAAGAAGCCTTGACTTTTAAGGACATCTTTTTAGGCTCACCTTTGCATGCTGGGGGCGAGAGATCTGGTTCTATATCTCTCAGCTTTTGACAGCACGGAAAACCTTGTGATATAAATGTCTGCGATAATCCCTGTAAAACTGCAAACTGCGATTTTGGCAAGTATTGCAGGTATTAAAAAGGCATCAAAGATTTAGGTTTTACAAAAGGGAGATTAAAATGAACATTTTCATTGGCAACCTCTCATACAATGTCACCGAAGAAGATTTGCACCAGGCTTTTGAGGCCTTTGGGCAGGTCGCGTCCGCAACTGTTATCGAGGATAAACAAAGTGGTCGCTCAAAAGGCTTTGGATTCGTGGAAATGCCCGTTCAAACTGAGGCTCAGTCTGCAATCGAAGCTTTAAATGGGACGGCCCTGAAAGGGAGAACGATTACCGTCAATGAGGCTCGGTCTCACACTGACAACCGTCGCGGTAGCGATAAAGGAGGACAGGAAAATAGACGCGGAGGGGGAGATAGACGCGGCAGAGGGCGTTACTAATAAGGCAATCAGGCTATGCTGATTGACCTTTACACCTTTTGGCTACTGGCGGCACCGAAACGGCCTTGCCTTTAGTGGTATTGTGAGAATGGAGCCGTTTGAGATTTGCTAACGTTACTATCCAAGATTGTATATTAGGTATACGCAATCGCTAATTTTGCGAAAGGTGCGATTGCGGCTAGAATATACCATCACATCATCTTGAATATTTCTTCTGGTAACCTAATAATTTTCAGCCCCAAATTGCAGATTGCTCCGGTTTATATCAGGGAGACATCGGGAAAGTTCTGAGATCAGCCCGTTATTTCAGATAAATTACTGGTCCTGAACTATACTGGTCCGCTACCGTCAGCTCGGCGTTGCAGCGGGTAATTGCCCCGGATACTTCGTCAAAGGCTTTTTGAGGGGTATTGTTGATTTCACTTAAGTGTCCCAGGATAACATGCTGGAGGTCGTCGTGCTGCAACTCGTTCAACAGTTTTTTAGAATCCGGATTGGACAGGTGGCCGGTTCGGCCCCGGATGCGCTGTTTCAGGGGCCAGGGATAGGGGCCGGTTTCCAGCATCGTCAGATCGTGATTGGCTTCCAGGATCAGCAGTGCGCAGTGTTTTAAGTGTTGCCTGACCATGGCGGTAGCGATTCCAAGATCGGTGGCGATTCCAATGGTGGTTCCGTTCTGGCCGATGGTAAAGCCGGCCGGGTCTTCAGCATCGTGAGATATGGCAAAAGGATGAACGGCCAGATTGTTGAAATGGAAGGTCGTTCCGCATTCAAAGGGCCTGGTTTTATACAGCCTTCCAAGGCCGGGGCAGGCTTTGTGCGTTTTGGGATTGATGTATACCGGCAAATTATAACGGCGCGAGAGAATGCCGACCCCTCGGACATGATCGGAATGTTCGTGGGTGACGATTATCGCATCCAGATCTTCGGGGGACAGATCCCTCGATGTTAAACGGCGCTGAATCTCAATGCCGGATAAGCCGGCATCAACGAGAATTGATGTTTCACCGTCCGATATATAGGTGGCATTGCCTTTGCTTCCGCTGGCCAGGGTGCAGACGGCCAGGGAAAATTCCTGCTGAATTATATCGTTTGAGGTATTAGAACGCATTACCATAATTATGCATTATTAATTGCTGAATTGCTCATAGCTCACAGCTGATAGGCTAAAGGATTAAAAATCTTATTTTACTATGAGCTTTGAGCTACGAGCTATGAGCTTATTTGCCCGTATGCCCGAATCCGCCGGTGTTTCGGCGGGTTTCGTCAAGATATTGCGCTTCCTGCAATTCGGCCTGGTAGACCCTTTGGATAACCATCTGGGCAACCCGGTCTCCCCGGTGAAAGGTGTAAGGTTGCGGACCAAGATTGATTACCGCGATCATGACCTCACCACGGTAGTCGGCATCGATGGTGCCGGGGGAGTTGATGAGCCCGATTCCATGTTTTACCGCCAGACCGCTGCGGGGACGGATCTGGGCTTCATATCCCTGCGGAAGCGCCATGGCAAATCCGGTGGGCAGCATGGCTATTTTACCCTTTTCCAGCAACACCGCTTCAGTGGGAGCGGTACAGATGTCCATGCCTGCGGACTGAGGGGTCATATAGCGGGGCAGGGGAATATCTGAATCCGACTCGGGGCGTAGCCGTAAAAATTTTATTACCGGGAAAGAAGTCATAGATAATTAACCACCTCTTAATCTCTAATCCTGAATTGGAAATGCGGGGTATTTTTTGGGCCGTGAGTTTCTGCCTCAATCATGGAATATTGGAATAGTGGAAGGATGGAATATTGGGTATTCAAAAGTTAATATCTACTTTAATCTTTATCTTCGTGCCGCTTTCAGAGGATCATTAACCCTTCCATCCAGAATTCCAGAATCCATTTTTCCAATATTCCAGCATTCCACCATTCCATTTGGAGCGAAGCCCCGAACATGTAAAGTAAACGCCGATCCGAAGTGTCTAAAGAAAAAACTACAATTCTAACTGGGTAATATTTTCCCCAATTCTATTTTGTGGTCTTCAACCGGTCCCAGCAGGGTGTAAGTCATTTTAGCCGGGTTGATGAGTTCATCGGCCAGTTCAAGGATATCATCGGCGGTGACGGCTTCAATTTTTTCAATAATTTCCTCTAGGGTAATATCGCCGCCAAAATGCATTTCATTCTGAGCGTTTCGTACCATATGGTTGTCGGCACTTTCCGAGGCCAGTGATAAACTGCCTTTGGTATACTCAATGGCGCCTTTCAGCTCTGATTCCTCAACCGGCACTGTTTTCAATTTAATAATTTCGTCCAAAACCAGCAGAATGGTTTCACGTGCCCGCTTGGGATCAACACCCATATAGAACCCGAACATGCCGGTATCCACATGGGAAGAAATAAAGGAATACACGCTGTAAGCCAGACCCCGACGTTCCCGCACCTCTTGAAAAAGCCTGGAACTCATATTTCCGCCGACGATGGTGTTCAAAAGGGAAAACGTGTAACGACGCGGATCGGTGATGGCCAATCCCCTGGTGCTGAGGCAAATGTGCATCTGCTCCAGATCGCGGTGGTTGAAATCAACCACTGAACGATCGGGGGGCGTCAGGCGCCGGGGAAAATCCTTTCCAGTCGGGATGATTTCAAAGGCCGGCTTGATCAGGTCTACCAGAAAATTGTGTTCAAGATTGCCGGCAGCGGAAATTAGAATGCGCTCGGGCTGATACAGGCGGTGGAGAAAATTTTTTAGCGTTCCGGCATCAAATCGGATTATGTTTTCCGGTGTGCCGAGAATGGACTGCCCCAGCGGGTGCTCGCCCCAAAAATTATGGCCTGAAAGCACATGGACGTATTCATCGGGGCTGTCCTCAACCATGCCGATTTCCTGCAGAATAACCGGCCGTTCTTTATCCATTTCATCAGGGTCAAATACCGAGTTGATAAAGATGTCGGAGAGGATATCGACCATGGTCTCCGTATGGGTGTCCATGACCCTGGCATGGTAGCAGGTATTTTCCATGGTCGTGAAGGCATTGGTGTGACCGCCGATGGAATCAAATTCTTTGGCAATCTGATAGGCAGAGCGTTTGCGGGTACCCTTAAAAACCATGTGCTCGATAAAGTGGGCGAGCCCGCTTTCAGTCTCGGTTTCATCCCGGGCGCCCACATCGACCCACACCCCCATGGACACCGAGCGGGTGTGGGGCATTTTTTTGGTAAGAACCCGAACGCCGTTTTTAAGGACGGTTTTATCGATCGGCACGTCCATCTCCTTCATCCAATAAAACTTTATGGCTCAGCCGTATTTTTCCATCCCTGCTGATTTCAAGCACCTTAACCCTGAGTTGGTCACCTTCCTTAACGATATCGGAAACTTTGGTCACCCGGTGATTGGCCAGTTGCGAGATGTGCACCAGACCATCGGTGCCGGGCATTATCTGAACAAAAGCGCCGAAATCCGTAATTTTGACAACCTTGCCTTCGTAAATGGCACCGACTTCCGGTTCCCTGATAAGCTCTTCAATCATTTTAATAGCAGCGTCGCCCTCCTCTTTGGAGAACGCTGCTACCTTTACCGTGCCGGAATCATCGATTTCAACGCTGGTGCCGGTTTCACTCTGGATGCCGCGAATCACCTTGCCACCGGGGCCGATGATTTCGCGGATTTTATCCGGTTTAACCATAATGGTGATAATGGTCGGAGCAAAAGGGGAAATCTCCTGGCGCGGGTTTTCCAGTGCTTCCGCCATTTTGCCCAGGATATGCAAGCGCCCTGCTTTGGCCTGCTCCAGGGCTTTTTCCATGATGTCCTTTGACAGTTCAAGGATTTTGATATCCATTTGAAGCGCTGTAATTCCCTCCCGGGTACCGGCGACTTTAAAATCCATATCACCGGTGTGATCTTCATCGCCCAGAATGTCGGACAGGATGACGACCTGATCGTCCTCTTTGACAAGGCCCATGGCGATTCCGGCCACCGGTGCTTTGATGGGAACGCCACCGTCCATGAGGGCCAGGCAGCATGAGCATACGGTTCCCATGGAGGATGATCCGTTGGATTCCAACACCTCAGATACCAGCCGAATCGTATAGTCAAAATCCTCTTTGTCGGGCAGAATTTTTTCAATCGCGCGGGTGGACAACCCGCCGTGCCCGATATCCCGACGGCTGGGCCCCCCCATGCGTTTGACCTCTCCGACGGAATAGGGCGGAAAGTTGTAGTGCAGCATAAAGGGACGGAATTCTTCACCGCTGAGCGTTTCTACCCGCTGCTCATCCTGTCCGGAGCCCAGGGTGAGCACACCGATCACCTGGGTTTCGCCCCGGGTAAAAAGACCGCTGCCGTGGGGCCGGGGGAGGATGCCGACCTCGCAGGTAATCGGCCGGATTTCATCAAACCGGCGGCCGTCTATCCGACGACCTTCTTTCAGGATGAGATCCCGGCTGATTTTTTTCTGCAAATCACCCAGGGCCTCATAGGCTTCTGACTGTCGCTCGGCCCAGTCTTCACCGAGATTTTCAACAATCTCTGTTTTAAGTTTGCGCATAGCCGCGCTGCGCTTTACTTTTTCTGGAATCAGAATGGTTTCTTTGATGCGAGCCGAGGCTTCGGTTTCTATCCGTTGCACCAGGTTTTCATCTTTTTCCGGAGGTGTAAACGGCCTTTTGGGCACGCCGTTGGATTCTTTAAGTTTTAACTGCATATCAATCAGCGGTTGCATGGCCTGGTGACCATATAATATGGCTTCCAGCATATCAGCCTCACTGACCAGATTTCCGCCGCCTTCCACCATCACCACCCCGGTCTTGGAGCCGGCGACAATAATGTTGATGTCGCTGTTTTCCCATTCCGGTATGGCGGGATTTATTTTCAATTGGCCGTCTATGCGGCAAACCCGTACGCTGGCAATGGGCCCGGCAAAGGGGATGTCAGAAATCGTAAGGGCCGCTGAAGCGCCTACCATTGCCAGGGTGTCGGGGTCATTTTCCTGGTCCATGGACAGGACGGTTGCAATCACCTGGGTTTCGTAGCGGTAGTGCTTTGGAAACAGGGGGCGAATGGGCCGGTCGATCAGGCGGGCCGTCAACGTTTCTTTTTCACTGGGACGGCCGATTTCGCGGCGGAAATAGTTACCCGGGATCCGGCCGGCCGCATATATTTTTTCTTGATATTCGACGGTAAGGGGCAAAAAACTGGACGCTCTTTCTTCGTGGGCGGATACGGTGGTAACCAGGACGATGGTGTCGCCGTACTGGACCACAACCGATCCGGATGCCTGCTTGGCAACCTTGCCGGTCTGAATGCTCATAGTTTTTCCGCCGATTTCTTCTTCAAACAAATTTTCCATGTTGTCTCCTAACTGTTAAACGACACTGTAACTGAATCTGCCTGAAATTCGAATACAAGCCTATCTGAGTAATGTCCGTGTCGCCATTTTCCGGTAAAATCCCGGACCTATAGGGCGATACCAAAGACCACAGAACAAATTTTGATCGGGAAACTTGCCCGACAATAGTGGGCGAAGATTGGGTGGTGATTTAGGTACCGCCGGTTTCAATTTTCCTCTGGTGTGGATGGGCATAAAGAAGCATTGCGGCCGGTTGTTTACTTTTTTAATCCCAGGGTTTCAATAATTGTCCGATAACGGTTGACATCTTTGTATTTGACATAGTTAAGAAGCCGTCGACGTCTTCCGACCAGCATCAACAGGCCCCTGCGGGAATGGTGATCTTTCTTGTGAATCTTTAAATGCTCGGTGAGATAAGAAATTCGGTGGGTCAAAAGTCCAACCTGTACTTCCGGGGACCCTGTATCGGTCTCGTGCAACTTGAATTTCTCGATCAGTTTCTTCTTATCATCGGTTGTGAAAGTCACTTTCTTTTTTGCCTCCTCTTGTTAAGAATCCTTCGAAATGAGTTCTTGCATGGTTTACTCCGGCTCGACCGGATTAGGCATCTTACTTGGCAAACACGCAACAGTAATTTAACTGCTGATCATGCTCTTGATAGTTTAATATTGCAACAAGTTCCCCTGTTTGATCAACAACTTTTATTTTAGAACCCGCAATAGGGCCGGCGTCCAATCCGCCAGCGCCGGCGAGATCCCGTAATGTGATCTTCTGACCGTGCCGGATCTTTTTTACCAAATGGGTATCAGCCTTGCATGTGGGCATTTCCGGCAATGCGTCCGCCATGCTGATGAAGTTTTCCGGCTGTCGGGTGCCGGGGGTTAATTTTTTTAAGGCGGATAATGATACCGCCTGATCCAGGGTAAATCCGCTGCTTGCAGTCCGTTTTAGCGCATTTAGATGACCGCCGCAACCCAACACTTTCCCAATATCGGCTCCCAGTGTCCGGATATAGGTTCCGGCTGAACATAAAACCTCAAAACGGATTAACGGCAGCGCTATGTTCAGTATGGTAATACCGTAAATCTCGACTCGCCGGGGCGGTTTTTGAACCGGTTGGCCGCTGCGGGCCAGTTTATATAGCGGAACACCTTTGTGCTTTAATGCCGAGTAGACCGGTGGCAGCTGCTCAAGGGGTCCTTCGAATGCTTTGAATACCTTTTTTATGGTTTCTGTCGAATAATTTTCCGGCTCCGCGCTTGAGATTACGGTACCGGTTAAATCCTGGGTATCCGTTTCTTCTCCGAGTTTTAGCTCGGCGATATATTTTTTAGTACCGTGCAGTAAAAAGTCGGCCAGCCTTGTGGCCTGATTGACACAACATATCAGTACGCCTTCGGCAAACGGGTCCAGGGTGCCGGCGTGCCCGACTTTTTTCGCAAGGAGCGTTTTTTTTACAATCGACACAACCCTGGCAGATGTTATATCTGCGGGCTTATCGATAACGATAATACCGTTCAAAATCACAAATTCTGCGCCAACGTAATGATGTCGGATTTTAATTTGGTCAGCGTCGCCTCAATCTGAAACCCTGCGGCGCTGGCATGGCCGCCACCTCCGAAAGAGCAGGCGATGGCCGCCACATCGACGGTTCCGTCCGATCGCAGGCTAACATGGTAACGACAATGACTGTTGGAATTGGTGTTACCGTTTTGCTGTTCCTGAATCAGGGCGGCCACTTTAACATCTTCGATCCGTCTGGCATAGTTTATCATGCCGTCAACATCTTCCGGGTGAGTTCCGGTTTCTGCAAACATGGCGCCGGTGACGGTCATAATCGACAATTTACCGTTTTCCGATATTTCAATTGAGTCGAGGGCCAGGTTTAAAAGCTTTATGCGACCCAGTGAGTATGTTCCATATACATGCTGGGCGACATCATGGGGTTCGACCCCCAGTTCCGCCATTTCCTGGCTGATGGCAAAGGCCGCCTGGTTGGTGCTTGAAAAACGAAATGATCCCGTATCAGTTAAAATACCTGTATACAAAGACGTCGCAATTGCTTTATCTAAAGGTACATCCAGGGCTTTAATCAGCCGATAGACTATTTCGGCCGTAGAACAGGCCAACGGGTCGATAAGTTGAACATCACCGAAGCCGGTATTTGAAATATGGTGATCGATGTTGATAACCACTGGGATCTGACTGACGGTAGTGCTGGCTTGGCCAATGCGCGGCAGATCGCCGCAATCCATGATGAGCGCCAGGTCGTATGTGCTAGCTTTTTTTATATGCCTGACGATGCGCTCCACGGAAGGCAAGAAACGATAGACAGCCGGAATCGGGCTGGCGTTATAAATGGTCGTTTTTTGGCCCCGTCTGCCGATAGCTATTCCCAGGGCCAGAAGAGAACCAACGGCATCTCCATCGGGATCCGAATGTGAAGCCAGCAAAATATGATTCGCCTCTTTAATGTGGTTGATAATCTGGTCCATTATCGGTTTTTATCTTTTCAAGCAGTTGATCGATATGAGACCCGTAGTCCAGAGAGTCATCATAAAAAAATTTTAAGTCCGGCATATAGCGCAAACCAAGTTTGCGTGCAAGAATTCGTTTTATAAATCCGCGTGCGCTCTCAAACCCTTTGGCAGCACCTTCCGATTTTTTGTCATCACCGTAAATCGCAAAATATATACGCGCCAGCTTTAAATCGGCTGACATTTTAACCTTTGTGATGGTCGCCATTTCCAAGCGGGGATCGTGAATGCTCTTCTTTAATAAGTCTGACAGGGTTTCCTGAATTAAACCGCTGACCCTGTCCGCCCGGGAAAAAGAGGTCATAAATGAATAATTTCCATTTCCGTTTCGATGATTTCAGCAAGGCCCAGATCTTCGGCCATATTGAAAATCTTATCGATCTTAGAGTTAATCAGCGAGCTGTCATTGCCGACCAGTGAAAAGCCAATTTCCGCTTTCTGATAAATATCGTTTGATCCCACCTCGGCCACCGACAAATTAAACGCATTGCGCAATCGGCTGATCATCGATTTAACAACCTTGCGCTTGCCCTTCAAAGAACGGCAATCATGCAGCCGCAGGGTAATAAGTCCTGTTCCGACAACCATGGTCTATTCAATATGGGGCCGGATTTCCTCGAGATAATAACACTCGAGAACATCGCCGACTTTAATATCGTTAAAATTCTCCACCCCGATGCCGCATTCATAACCGGTCTGTACTTCTTTGGCGTCATCTTTAAACCGGCGCAGAGAAGAATTTTTTCCTTCATATACCACAACGCCGTCTCGAACCACCCGAATATTTTGTCCACGTTCGATCTTTCCATCGGTGACATAGCTGCCGGCGATGGCACCCACTTTGGGTATCTGAAAAACTTCGCGAACTTCCGCGGTACCCATCACATGTTCTTTGTAAGTGGATTCCATCAGTCCCACCATGGCGCCTTTGACATCCTTGATGATGTCGTAAATGACATTGTAAAAGCGCATATCAACATTTTCTTCACCGGCGAAAGCCTGGACTTTAGGTGTCGGTCGCACGTTAAATCCAATGATGATGGCATTGGACACCGCCGCCAGGGAGATATCGGATTCAGTGATGGTTCCGGTGGCAGAGTGCACCACATTAACTTTTACTTCCTCATTGGAAAGCTTGGTTAGCGCTTCGCCCAGGGCTTCGATCGAGCCGTGTACGTCTGCCTTAATAATAAGGTTGAGGTCTTTGACTTCGCCCTGCTGTATCTGCTCATAAAGTTTTTCCAGACTGAGTCGATTGGTCTGGGCCAATTCCTTTGAGCGTTGCTTTTGGATACGGTGCCCGCTGACCTGCTTGGCGCTTTTCTCATCGGCCAGAACAATAAACTCATCTCCGGCCATTGGTACGCCTGCTAAGCCCAGGACTTCAACCGGAATCGAAGGACCGGCGCTTTCCACCGGGGCCCCTATGTCGTTCAGCATGGCACGGATTTTTCCGAAGTGAATTCCGCAGACCACCGGATCTCCATTTCGCAGGGTGCCGTCCTGCACCAGTACGGTTGCGACCGGACCCCTGCCGGAATCAATTTTGGCCTCGACGACATGGCCGTAGGCCAATTTATCAGGATTGGCTCTCAGTTCCAAAACCTCCGCCTGCAACGAGATCATTTCAAGCAGTTCATCGATACCCTGTTGCTCCTTTGCCGAAACATGGACAAAGATCGTGTCGCCCCCCCAATCTTCGGGGGTCAAGCCGTTTTCAGCCAATTCTCGCTTCACCCGATCAGGATCCGCGTTGGCCTTGTCAATTTTGTTTATGGCAACAATAATCGGAACCTCGGCCGCTTTTGAATGGTTGATGGCCTCCAGGGTCTGGGGCATGACACCGTCGTCGGCCGCGACAACCAGAATTACGAGATCGGTGATTTTTGCGCCGCGGGCACGCATGGCGGTAAACGCCTCATGACCGGGAGTATCAAGAAAAGCAATCTTGCCCCTCTCAGTGGCAACGTGGTAGGCGCCAATGTGCTGTGTAATTCCACCGGCTTCGTTTTCAGTTATTCTGGTTTTGCGGATAACATCGAGAAGGGAGGTTTTACCGTGGTCAACATGGCCCATGATGGTAACCACCGGCGGCCGTTCCTGTAATTTTTCCGGATCATCGGCTTCCTGCTTTAACACAATTTCTTCTTCAAATGCAGCGCGTTCGACTTCATAATCAAATTCGGACGCCACGAGAGCCGCTGTTTCAAAGTCAATACTTTGATTAACGGTGGTCATAAAGCCCATGTCCATGAGAGTTTTTAGCATTTCGTTGGCTTTAATTCCCATGCGCTTGGCCAAATCAGAAATAATAATGGCATCATCGACCTTGATGCGTCGTTTGATAGCCTTGGCCGTAGTGATCTGAGTTTTTTGGGCCGGGGCAGCGGCCCTGGCTTTGGCCCCTTTGCGGGGTTTGCGGCCCTTGTAACCGCTATCATACAGATCTTGACCTTCTATTACTGATTTTTTTCGAAACGAGATTTTCTTTTTTAAAAATCTTTTTGGGCGGTCGCCCTCTTCAAGGTTTTTCTTCCCTTTCTTTTTCTTCCCTTCCTTCGACAGCAGATCTTCAGGTGTGGCAGCGGGTCCTATATCAGCAGGTTTGCGGGATGGAAGTTTCTCAATTTTGGCTCTGTCGCCCGGGGTAGCTTTCTTCTTTGAGGGCTTTTGAACCGGCTTTACCGGCAATTGGATGATTTTGGCCGCAGATTCCTTTTTAACTTTTTTTACAGCCTTTTTAGGCTTCTTTTCCTTCAGATCAGCCGGTTCAGCAGCTTCGGCTACCGGCGCCGCTTCTTTAGAGGCTTTCTCATCTATAATTTCCGGGGTCTTTTCGACTGCGCCAGCTTCTTTTTCAGGCACTATTTCTTCGGGGGCATCTTCGGCAGGTTTTTCAGCGTCCGATACATCATCCGGCTCTGCCGGAGGTTCCGGTGCGGCTTCAAGCGTTACTTTTTTCCGGCGTCTGCGAATAACGGTCGGCTTTATGCGTGTTTCCTCGACGGCTTCTTCTTTTTTGCCGAAAATTACGGTCTTTATTCTGGCAACGGCTTCATCATCCAGAGCACTCATATGACTTTTGACAGAGATATCCAGATCACTCAGCTTGCTGAGCAGTATTTTGTTTGTCAGATTAAGATCTCTGGCGAGTTCGTAAACCCTAGTTTTTGCCATTACATCCCCCTAAAGCCTATTTAACGATCTGATAGATCGAAAACCACATCACAACTTATTTTTCTTCCGATCCAATTTCATCGGATGATTTCGGGTCAACTTTATCGGTTGATTCCGGTTCAACTTCAATGGATGGTTCCGGTTCAACTTCATCGGTTGATTCCGGTTCAACCTCAATGGATGGTTCCGATCCAACTTCATCGGATGGTTCCGATGGCTGTTGCGCACCTTCCTCGCTGATGGTTTCAGTTTCGGTAGCCTCATCACCTATTCCATCTTTGGCAACTTTCTTTTCTTTGGCAGCATCCACGACTGATTTCTTGGCTGCCTCCAAGAGTTTGACAGCTTTTTCTTCTCCGATTCCTCGAATTTGAACCAAATCTTCGATGTTGGCTTCGATGATTTCCTCGGCCGAATAAAAGCCAGTCTCATACAATGCGTCGGCTAAACTGATTCCAACTCCGGGCAGTGCCACCAACGAGTCGTAGCCGGTTTGCATTGCCTCGTTATAGCGGGTTTCACTTTTTACATCCAGATGCCAGCCGGTAAGTTTGGATGCCAGTCTTACGTTCTGGCCCTTTTTGCCAATGGCAATTGATAGGAATTCATCCGGGACAATCACTTCCATCGAATTGTTTCTTTCGTCGATAATCACTCTGGATATTTCGGCCGGTGCCAGCGCATTGCAGACAAATTTTGCTGCATCCACATGCCATGGAATGATGTCGATTTTTTCACCCCGAAGCTCTTGCACCACGTTTTGCACGCGGCTGCCCTTCATTCCCACACAGGCACCGACCGGATCAATGTCGGAATTATTTGAGGCCACAGCGATCTTGGCTCGTACACCGGGTTCGCGGGATGCTCCCATAATGTTGACGATGCCTTCGCTAATCTCCGGCACTTCTGTCCGGAACAGATCGATTAGAAAGTTCGGATGCGTCCGGGAGAGAACAATTTGCGGGCCGCGTGATTCGTGTAGCACGTCAAGAATATAGACTCGAATGCGGTCGCCCCGGCGATAGGATTCCCTTGGAACCTGATCACGAACCGGCACGATTCCATCGGTTTGCCCCAGGTTAACAATAATGTCCCCCCGGTCAATTCGCTGAACGATACCGTTGATGATTTCCCCTTTGCGGTCGATGAAATTGGCATAGACCGCATCTTTTTCGGCATCTTTCATTTTCTGTATGATGACCTGTTTGGCCGATTGAGCGGCGATGCGGCCGAATGTGGTGGCATCCATCTTGGTGCCCAGGCTGTCTCCGACCTCACACTCGGGATCCAGTTTGCGGCCTTCCTCAAGACTTATCTCATAGGCCGGTTCGGTGACGACCTCCGCAACTTCCTTAAACTGAAACACCTCGATCTCACCGCTTTGATCATTGTATTGAACTTCGATATCCAGTTTGTTGCCGAATTTTTTCCTGGCAGCAGATCGCAAAGCTTCTTCCATCGCCCGGATAAGGACTTCGCGGTCTATACCTTTATCCCGGCTAACCTGTTCAACAACACGTTTTATGTCTGAGATAAACATCAGAGATCTCCATTTATTCTGCAAGTCGTGCTTTCGAAATATCCTGATACGGTATCACGATGGCTTCTTCGCCGATCTGCAGGTTTACCTGCCCGCCGGATATTCCCCTAAGAATCCCGGTAAAGTTTTTTTGCCCGTTAAACGGTCGACTCGTTTTTATCTTTACCCGGCTGCCCTTAAATTTTTCATAATCCTCATGTTTCGCCAGCGGCCGTTCCGGACCCGGTGAGGTAACTTCAAGACTATAAGGTCCTATGTCCTCCAGGTTGACATCCAGGATATCTCCCATTTGACGGCTGACACCGGCACAATCATTCAAATTGATCCCATCGGGCTTGTCAATGTAAAGCCGCAGAATCCGGCCGTTTGCTTCCCGCTGATATTCCACGTGCACCAGTTCCAAGCCCTCGGATGCACACAGCGGTTCGGCCAGTGATCTGACCAGTTCGGCTACCTTCTGCTCGCTGACAGGTTTATGGCCACGGTTCCGTTGGTGGGATCTTTTGTTGCTATATTTTTTCTTTGCTTCCAACGTTGCTCTTAAAACACAAAAACGGGCTATAGCCCGTTTCCTCATGTTTCAGGTTGACCTCTTGATGTACAGCGCGAAAGTTTATCTGTTCATACAAATAGCCATAAGGAAAAAGTTTAGTTCATCCATCAATTCGGAAACGGTGCCACCCCAAGCCATCAAGCACAACGGAAACGGCGAACTTAAGTTGGAGCGGGCAACGAGATTCGAACTCGCGACACCAAGCTTGGGAAGCTTGTACTCTACCAACTGAGCTATGCCCGCTCGGCGACCCATGCAAAACGTCCCTTTTCGTCCAATTTCTGCGTCAGGCTCAAATTTTAATCCTCGAAATACTCAATGTATGTCTGCGGTTAAAATTTGATCCTTCCTTGAACTTTAACGAAAATGAACATTTTGCGAAAGTCTCGCTTGGTGACCTTTGCGATCCACCATTTTTACCAGTTTCAAAGGTCT
This sequence comes from Desulfobacterales bacterium, assembly GCA_049669725.1. Classification (GTDB taxonomy): domain Bacteria; phylum Desulfobacterota; class Desulfobacteria; order Desulfobacterales; family JAFDCJ01; genus JAFDCJ01. The sequence goes on along the minus strand of JBATKU010000672.1, from coordinate 20,704 downwards.
TGCTCGCTTGACGCCCAAGATAGAATATTTAAGACAAATTCTCTTAATTGTCAATAACTTTCATCAAAACTAATTACTGTCGAGCAAATCCCGTATACTTGCCAATTCCGTTTTTAAGTCTTCCAGAAAATCGTTGTCATCTGATTTTAACCTGGTTCTGGAACTTAAGTATTTTCGGGCACCTTCGATGGTAAATTTTTTTTCATGGAGCAAATGCTTGATTTTCAGGATCATCGCAACATCTTTTTGGGTATATGAGCGTTGCCCCGAAGACGTCCGGCGCGGCTTTATTTTTTTAAACTCAGATTCCCAAAATCTTAAAACATGGCTCGGAAGCCCGGAAATTTTGCTGACTTCTCCAATTTTAAAATAGAGCTTGTCAGGAATTTTTATTTGATAAGGCATTTTATTTTGCATTGTCACCCCACCGAACCTATCGAGTAAGGTTTAAGTCGATAAAGATAATCGTTTATTCAAATGGGAGCCTTCGCAAAACGCCAAGTTCATATTTAAAAGAAATTAATTATGTATGCAACCTATTTTTGTTTGCTGTTTTATCATTTAAGTGCATGGCTTTGCCCGTTCCACCCTTTAGGCGGGGTTTTGGGACCACCTCTATGGTAAGGTGGCATCAAATGCTCTCAAAAGTCTATCCGTAATCGATTTGTGAAGATCATTGACGTCATCATCCTCCAGGGTCTTATCTGACGAACGATAGGTGATCCGAAACGACACGCTTTTTTTGCCGGCCGCAATGGGATCCCCTTCAAAGACATCAAATAGGAGCAGATTTTGCACCAGATCTTCATGGATATTTTCAACGGCTTCCAGCACCGTTTGGGTTTCAATTCGGCGATCGATAATGATGGTAATGTCCCTGTAAATAGCCGGGAATTTGGGAAGCAGTTTAAATTTTATGGTTTGTGGTATCAACGCATTGATTATATCCAGATCGAGTTCGAAAATATAGGCTGATTGCTTTAAATCAAGCACCTCCCGCACCTCGGGGTGAATTTCACCCACCAGACCTATCGGAGTGTCACCGGCTAAAATCTTAGCTGTGTAACCGGGTCGGGTATAGTCGCAATCACCGTCAGACATAGCTGCGAATCGGATGTTCTCGATTTTCAAGGCACCGATCAGTCCTTCGGCGACACCTTTTATATCGTAAAAATCACAGGCGATTTCGCGGCCGTGCCACGAGGCGTTATGGCGTGATCCGGTCCACAGTGCCGCCAGAAATTCCGGCTCCCGGGGCAGATCCTGGGAATCCGTTTTAATAAATAATTTGCCGATTTCAAATAATTTCAAATTTTTGACCTGCTGGGCGATATTATAAACAGCTGTTTCAATCAACCCGGTGGCCAGGGACGTTCGCATGACCGCCTGATCTTCCGACAGGGGGTTTAAAATATGAATCAAGTTGCGCCGGGGATCGTCTGCTTTAAGCCGCAGGTGATCGCATGACGCTTCCCCGACAAAACTGTAAGTGATCGCCTCGGTAAATCCGAAACCGGTCATTAAATCTTTCAGGTGGTTTCTAAGTACCAGCTTGTGTGCCGGCGGGCGGGCCTCGGCCGGCATTGCCGGAAAAGTAATCGGGATATCATTGTAGCCCGCGAGGCGGGCAATTTCTTCCATCAAATCCTCCGGTCGCGAAATATCCACCCGAAACGATGGCGGTACCACCAACAGCTGTTGGTCTCCGGACTCGGAGGTCATTTTTTCGACTTTGAATTCAATGGATTCGAGCAGTTTTACGATCTCTTTGCCGTCTGGATGGATGCCCAGAAGCCTGTGGGTGCGCGCAGTGCTTAAGCTGACCTTGTTTAATTTTTGAGGTTGCGGGTATTCGTCGATGATCCCTGCGATGAGGGTGCCCTCGCCGAACTCCACCATCAGTTGAGCAGCACGATTGACAGCCCTGACCGTGCCCTCCGGGTCCACCCCGCGTTCAAAACGATGGGAGGCGTCGGTGTTCAACCCTAAGGTTTTGGAGGTTTTTCGAATACTTACCGGATTAAAATAGGCCCCCTCGATCAGCACCCGGCGGGTGCTATTTTCAATCTCCGAGTTCAAACCGCCCATAACGCCGCCCACCCCGACCTGCTTTTCTCCGTCACATATCATCAGCATCTGAGAATTGAGTTGGCGCTCTTTTTGATCCAGGGTGACAAACTTATCGCCGGCAATAGCGGTTTTCACGACAATTCGATTTTGTGCCAATTGGTCAAAATCAAAGGCATGCAGGGGTTGGCCGGTTTCCATCAACACATAGTTGGTGATGTCTACGATATTATTAATTGGTCGCAATCCGACAGACAGCAGGCGGTCCTGTATCCAGAAGGGGGACGGCTTTACCTTAATGTTTTCCACCAGTCTGGCAGAATACCGCGGACAGTGATCGGGCGCTTCGATGATGACCGACGTTAAGGTGGAAATCTTATCCTTTTTATCAGCGATGCTGTAATCGGGATAATTAAGCGGTGTGTTCTGGATGGCCGCAATTTCACGCGCAATGCCGATTACACTAAGACAGTCGGGCCGGTTGGGGGTCAGATCAAATTCAAATACCGTATCCTCAAGACCGAGGGCTTCAGCGATCTGGTCGCCCACCTTCAACGATGGATTCAGCGCCATGATACCGCTGCTGTCGATGCCGAGTCCCAGTTCCATTTCGCTGCACAGCATGCCATCGGATTTTTCTCCGCGAATCACACTTTTTTCCAGCCGGGTGCCGTCCGGTAAAACGGTTCCGGGCAATGCCAAAGGCGCCAGCATGCCCTCGGAAACATTGGGCGCACCACACACCACCGTTCGGCTGTGATCTCCCGTCTCGACTCGGCAGATTGTCAACTTGTCGGCGTTGGGGTGGGGGTTCACCTCAGTGACGCGTCCGACGAAGACAGTTTGCAGGTAAGCGTAGCGATTCGCAACCGATTCCACTTCCAGTCCCGCCATGGTCAGCGCATCCGCCAGATCGGCGGCATCCATCTGGATGTCTATGTAGTCTTTAAGCCAACTGAGGCTAACTTTCATTTTCTTCTAATAAATAAATTATACGGTTAGTTGACGTTATTTAACAAAACCGGAATTATGCTCAATTCATCGTGTTTTTGGTGCTCGGTATTTTAGATGACCCTCAGAATTGGAACAGAAACCGCATATCGTTCTCAAAAAACCGGCGGATATCATCGATGCCGTATTTTAACATGGCAATTCGTTCCACTCCCATCCCGAATGCAAACCCGGTGTAGCGATCGGCTTCATAGCCCACATTCTCATACAGGGCGGGGTGAACCATTCCGGAACCGAGAATTTCGAGCCATCCGGTATGTGAGCAGACCCGGCAACCCTGACCCCGGCACATGACGCAAAGGATATCCACCTCTGCACTGGGTTCGGTAAACGGAAAAAAACTGGGCCGAAAACGGAGACTCGTCTGTTCATCAAACATCTGGTGGACAAAGGTGGTGAGAATTCCTTTAAGATCGCCAAAAGAAATGTATTCATCAACCAGCAACCCTTCCACCTGGTGGAACATGGGGGTATGGGTCAGGTCGGAATCGCACCGGTACACCTTACCCGGTGTGATAATCCTTACCGGCGGCGGCTGTTTTTCCATGGTACGGATTTGAAGCGGCGACGTGTGGGTCCTTAATACGATGTCCTCGCTGACAAAAAAGGTATCCTGCATGTCCCTTGCCGGATGATCTTTGGGAAAATTGAGGGCTTCAAAATTATACCAGTCCGACTCTACCTCCGGTCCTTCTCCGATATCGAATCCCAGGCTAGAAAAAATGTCACATATTTCCTGGTTGACCCGGGTAATCGGATGCAAAGTGCCTTGAGTAGATATCCTGCCCGGCAGGGAGACGTCAATTCTTTTGTCCTTTTCGTCATTCTTGGATGCGAGCCTTTCAGCCGCAGCTTTAAAGACCTTATCGAGGACATTTTTAATTTCGTTGGCCTTTTTGCCGGCCGCCGGTCTTTGCACGACCGGCAGTTTCGAAATATTTCGTAAAAATTGGGTCAGGATGCCTTTGCGACCCAGGTAGCGGATCGAGATATCCTCAATGTCACCGCCATTTTCAGCACCTTTCAGTTCTGTGAGTGCTTGCTGGTGTATTTGATCTAAATTATTTTCCACATCTCCACTCTTGGAATGACGAATGTCATTCGTCATTCCCTATAGTTGCTGGCCGGCTAGGTTCGCAATTTGCGCAAATCCGGCAGGGTCTGAGATTGCCAGCTCGGCGAGAACTTTGCGATCGAGTTCAACACCGGCAAGCTTCAGCCCCCGAATGAATTTGCTGTAGGGCAATTTGTTGAGCCGGGAGGCAGCATTAATTCTGGTAATCCAGAGTCTTCGGAAATCGCGCTTGCGCGTTCGGCGGTCACGATAAGAATACATCAGCGCCTTATCGACGGCATCTGCTGCTGTACGAAACAGCTTACTCCGGCCGCCGCGGAAACCTTTGGCTAATTTCAAGACCTTTTTGCGACGTCTCCTGGCTTTGAATCCGCGTTTAATTCTCATTTTAAGTACCTCGTTTATTTAGATCGTTAAGATCATTTTGATGGTCCCGATGAAATACGCTGCGCTGTCGCCAAGAGAATTTCATGGGATAAATTGCGATCGTTTGGACCGTCACTCTCTGCCATCTGCCTTTTGTCATCTGTAAAACTATCCGTTGGGCAGCAGCAACCGGATCTCCTTACGGTCGGATTTGGCAATAATCTGTGCTTGCCGCAACGATCGTTTTCGTTTGGTGGTCTTTTTGGTCAGGATATGGCTGGCGCATGATTTTCTGAATACAAATTTTCCAGTTCCGGTTCTTTTAAAACGTTTGGCAGCAGCACGATTGGTTTTTATCTTCGGCATGAATCTTCTCCTTCACCTGCCAGCTTAAACATTTTATAGGAGTTGTCAAAAAAACGTTCCGTTGTTCAAACGTTTTTTCTACAACCACTTATACCGCAATTCTGTATTTGGGAACATATTTATGGAAAGCGGTATAAAATCTAAGCCGGCGAAAAATTAGTATTTTTGTAGAGTAATTAAAAATAGATGGCGTGAGCTTTCGAAGACCGGCCCACGCCACCGTCAGAATCAATACTGTAATTAGTTTCTTGGTCGGTGCCTTGTATTAGCGGTATAAAACGTCAAACTATCTCGGTCCTAAAATCATTGCCAGGGTTCGGCCTTCAAATTTGGGGGCCTGCTCTACTGAAGCGAATTCCTCGGTCTCCTCGGCAACTTTTTCGAGCACGGCCATCCCCAGCTTGGACAGGGTGATTTCTCGTCCTCTGAAAACCACGGTCACTTTGACTTTATCTCGGCGACCGATAAACTTCTTTATGTGTCCGATTTTGACCTGCAGATCATGTTCACCCGTCTTGGGGCGAACTTTAATCTCCTTTACCTGGAATGTGCTTTGTTTCTTTTTTGCTTCCTGCTTCTTTTTGGTCTGCTCATAACGATAGCGACCGTAATCCATAATTTTGCAAACAGGAGGGTTTGCATTGGGTGAAACTTCCACCAGGTCGAGACCGAATTCAGCTGCCTGGTCAAGCGCCTCTATCGTAGGAATAATGCCTACCTGGTTACCATCAGGGTCTATAACTCTTACCTCTCTAGCCCTGATATTTTTGTTGATGTTAACTCTGTCTTTACGAATCGGTCGATGCGGTTTTCTTGGTGCAGCTATGTCTTATCTCCTCGTTTATCAATTATGACGTTGGTTTGCGATTGCAGGCAAACATGTTAGAGGGCTCTCAGTCCTTTAAATACCGTTTATCAGCGGTGACCGAATCCTCCCCCCGTTTCAACAAAAATCCATCTGGTTGAATATACAACAAAAATAAGAAATGCAAGAAAAAAATGCAAGCGAAATTTTCAATTAGGGCTATAAAATAGGCTTTATGGGTTCAGAGGTTCAAGTTTCAGGGTTGCGAAGCCGCGATATCCTTCGTTGTTATATTTCCGCTGGTTTTACATTTGCCAAAACCCAGACCTTTGAACCCTATTGCGCCAGCGTATATTCGGCCAGTAGGCTGTTTTTCCAGTAACTGTTGGCCGGATTGGAAAAATAGGTCTGAAATAATTTGAGGCTTTCCGTTCGCATGACTTCGGGGATCACCGTGATAGGGCTATTTTTGTAGAGCGGTTTCAGACGAGACAGCTCACAAGCGCTGCCGCCGCCCATGACATCTTCGTAGGCGTATACTATTTTGCCGATACCTGCAAGAATCAGGGCGGCATAGCACATCAGGCAGGGTTCCATTGTGCAGAAAACGGTTACCTCACCATGGTTGATTGGCTCATCGAGGTCAATCAATCGCCTCAAGGCCACCGTTTCGGCATGGTCAAGCTCATTTCTACCATCTCCGATGGTGCCTTTACGGGCACCGGTAGCAAGGATTTTCCCCCGATGGACCATAACACAACCCACCGGGAACTCTCCGCGTTCGAGCGCACCCCCGGCCAGGGCCAGAGCCTCTGTCATGAATAGTTCATAATTCATTTTTTCGCCGATCGTAAAGTTTTATTGTGTATATACCAATTACACGGTGCTGGAAATAAGCCCTAAAAAAAGTATAAATTCAAAGCACGAATTTCGAAATCCGAAACAAATTCGAAATCATAATGTTTCAATGAACAAAACAACGCGACCTTACATCAGCTATATTCGTTTTATGTTTTTGTCATTAGATTTTTGTGCTTCGAATTTAGATATTCGAATTTCTGATTTTAAGCATTCTGTATGGTCTTCAGCATAGGTGGATAAGTAACGCAATCGTTCAGAGTTGTCACTATCATTTATAATATACATATATCCTCATCGCACGGACAGCTTCCGTCCACCTCATAGCAATACACGATTCGGGATTCCCTTTCTGCCCGTTCGGCTGCAATCGGTTTAAAATGATTTCCGGACGCAATTTCAATCAATTGTGATTTGGAAGGTACGGTTCCCAAACCCCGGGAAATGACATTCCCCGATGATCCTTCAATAATCTCGGCATCTTCGCCGTTGGTAACCACCGCGATGGGGATCTGATAGGGTTCTAATATCCTGGATATGGCCAGAAGCGGTCGACGGCGCGTGACAATGGAGCCGGGGCCGTACTTTATGACCATGCAAACTTTGCCGGAGAGTTTTATCAAGAAATCAATTTTTATAACGGCCTTGCTTTTACCGGCCACTACAAGCAGGCTTCTGCGCGGCTCGATGTCGCTTTTGAGATACCCCTTGCTATTGACTATCAGACGCGCCAGTTGTTGACGGTAACGCTCATCGTGGGTATCTTTTATGGGTTCGCCGGTGACGAAATCGTCGAGTTCCCCCAGTATTAAATGGTGTCCATTCATGATTGAAGGTTCCGGGTTCAGGGTTCACCGTTCAGGGGTATAGGATCCGAGAAAAGGCCGCTGTTGGTGGGCAGATCTTTGGCGGATTCATTGTTTAAGGCCATTTTTCTGACAATCAGATTTGACCTAACCTTGAACTCTTGAACCCTGAACCCGGAACGGATGATATATTCCTTTACAATAAAACATACTTGGAGGTAATATAACACCTTTTTCAACTTTGTTAAGTAGGGTGAATGATGTCTATCCGGGAAGAATTTGAAAAACGCGAAAAGAAATTTATGTCACCATTTGGCTGCCCGAGTGCTGAAAGTCGGGGTCGTGAAAAGGAGGAAAAGAATTGTCCGGTCCGAACGGCCTTTCAACTGGATCGCGATCGCATTGTTTATTCCAACGGCTTCCGTCGGCTTAAGCACAAAACCCAGGTTTTTCTTTCTCCGTTGGGCGATGATTACCGGACCCGATTAACCCACACCCTGGAAGTGTCGCAAATGGCCAGAGCTATTACGCGGGCTCTGTTTCTCAACGAGGATTTGGCAGAGGCCGTCGCCCTGGGGCACGATCTTGGCCATACGCCCTTCGGGCACAGCGGTGAGACTGCTCTAAAAGAAATTTATTCCGCGGATTTTTCACACAACGAACAGAGTTTGCGTGTTGTGGAGATCTTGGAGAATAATGGGCAGGGACTCAATCTGACCTATGAGGTTAGAGACGGGATATTGAAACACTCCAAGGGGTTCGGTAAAATCATCCCCGATGATCCTGCTGAAATGGCATGCACTTATGAGGGGCAAATCGTCAGAATTGCCGATATCATGGCCTACCTGAACCATGACCTGGAAGATGCGATTCGCAGCCAGGTGGTTCGTGCCTCACAGGTGCCGCCAGCCTGTATAAAAATCCTGGGGAAATCCCATTCAGAGCGGGCTACGGTAATGATTCGGGATCTTATTTCCACCAGTGAAGTTCGGGACGGTGAACTTCGACTGCAAATGACCGATGATGTATACGCTGCCATGAATGAGTTGAGACAATTTCTCTACGAAAACGTGTATCGTTCAGCAAAAGTTCATAAAGATTTTGAAAAAGCCAAAAAGATATTGTCAGAGCTATACAGCTATTTTCTTGGAAATGATCAAATCCTTGAACAGAAGCTGGCCGAACTGAAAATGGACAGGTGCTACAACAGCCATCACACCAAAGAACGCACTGTCTGTGACGTCATCGCCTCCATGACCGACCGTTATGCCCTGAATTTATATAAAAAAATCTTTTTCCCGTCCCCTGTTGTCTAAGGTTTGTTTAAATTGTGTTAGAACCGAATCCAATTCAATTTGATGACCGCCTTTTGACTGATTTCCTTGAGCGGTTGCGAGATATTTTTACCGCCATGGACCAGGAATATAACCGGGCAACCGAGCACTATCAATTTCAGTGTGACGGGTGTAGGGATAATTGCTGCCTGACCCGCTTCTATCATCATACCTATCTGGAATATTACTATCTTCGCAGGGGTTTTGAAAAACTGGACTTTCGAAAAAAGGGCGAGATACTTTCAAAGGCCGAAGAAGTCTGCCGGGACACTGCCAGAGCAGATGAAAAAGAAATGCCGTTACGGCTGATGTGTCCGTTGAATTATGGCAGCCTGTGCACCCTGTATCCAGTCAGACCTATGATATGCCGGATGCACGGCATTCCGCACCAACTTCAAAAACCCGGTCAAAAGGTCATCCAGGGACCGGGTTGTGGCACCTTTGATGATTGTTGTTCGCACAAAGGTTATTTTAAGTTCGATCGAACCCCCTTTTATTTAGAGATGGCTAAGCTGGAGAACGAATTTAAACAGACGGTTGGGATAGAGGGTAAGATCAAAATGACTGTGGCTGAGATGATCTTGAGTATAACGCAAATGAAAAAGGACTGATGCAAGGTTTCAGGTGTCAGGTTTCAATTTCTGCGGGTCAGGATTTCTGAAACCCGACACCTGAAACCTGACACCTTGGTTTTATGAAAAAAGTTGATATTGACAAATTAGGCAACCTGCCCGGCATTCGCATTAAAAAGGATGACACCTTCAATTTTCGCTGTTATTCTGATGTTTCTTGCTTCAATCGTTGTTGCCGAAATTTGAACCTTTATTTGTACCCTTACGATGTTGTCCGGTTAAAGCAATACATGGGTATAACCTCAGATGAGTTTCTAGATAAACATGTCGATGTTGTGCTAAGGCCTTCCAATTTCTTTCCTGAAGTGCTGCTGCGCATGTCGTCAACCCGGGAGAGATCCTGCCCTTTTTTGACCGCTTCCGGGTGTCGCGTTTATCCCGACCGACCGGATACCTGCCGGTCCTTTCCCTTCGAAGTGGGGATGATCTATGATGCCGATCAGAAAAGAGACACGCCGGTATACTTCTTCAAACCGCCGGAATTTTGCCGCGGGCAGGATGAAAAAGAGGAGTGGACCATATCCGAATGGACCCGGGATCAGGATGCAGAACTTTACCGCAAGATGACCATGCGGTGGGCAGAGGTAAAACGACTGTTCCAGGAAGATCCCTGGGGAATGGAAGGCTCCGAGGGAACGAAAGCCAAAATGGCTTTCATGGCGACATACAATATCGACCGCTTCCGGGATTTTATTTTCCAAAGCAGTTTTTTAGGGCGCTACAAGGTAAAATCCGCTTTACTCAAAAAGCTAAAAACCGACGATCTGCAATTGCTCAAGTTCGGATTTGAGTGGGTCAAGCTCTTTATCTGGGGAATTAAGGGGAAAAACATTCGCCTGCGATAGGGCGCGATGCATGATTCTGGATGCTGGATATTTGATACTGGATCCTCGATGCCGGATGCTCGATACTCGGTAAGGACCATTTTGCTGCTCGTTCATCGAGTATCGAGAGACGAGAATCGAGCATTCAGCATCGAGTATCTTAGACTCAAACCGCAGGATTTTTAATACGCTACTAAACCACACCGGGAGGCATATCGGGAACTTTTTCGCCCCCCAGCACATACCCCCCATCCAGTCGCAGCACGGCGCCGGTCATAAAGGACGCATCCTTGAGGATAAAGAGAACGGCTTTAACGACATCGTCCACCGTTCCGGTGCGTTGCAGCAGGGTGTGATCGAAAAGCGCTTTTTTCTCAGCCTCGGTCAGCAAATCCCAACCCCGGGTTTTTTCTGCGTGACGGGTGGCGACGAAGCCCAGCATGATCTCGTTTACCCTTACCCGGGGGGCGCCCAGGCGGGCCCAGGTTTCGGTCAACGACGAAACCCCCCGATTAGCAGCCGCATACCCATCGTTGAAAACCATGCCAGCCGGTCCGCTGCGTCCGACGATTGCGGCAATCGAGGAAAAATTGACGACGACACCGTCTCCGGAGGCCTTCAGGTGCGGCAGGGCGGCCTCAAAAGCCCACCGTTTGGCACGTAAGGTGGTCTCCATTTCAAGGTCCCACTGGTCCGGTATATAGGGTCCGTGAACTACGGGCCAGCCACCGCGTTCGATATTGTTGATGAGAATGTCAAGACGGCCGAAATGATCGACGACCCGTTGAATCAGGCCGGCTGTTTTTTCAACTTTAAGCAGATTGGTTTTAAGGATAAGATGAGGGCGGCCGGTAGCGGCGAAATCCTGTTTCAGCCCCTCAAGTTTTTCTTCCCAGTCAAAATAATTCAGGGCTACCTTTACCCCGTGCTTGGCCAGGGACAGCCCGATTTCTTTGCCGATACCCTTAATGGCTCCCAGCACAAGGGCAACCTTACCTTGTAATTCCATTTCAGCACCCTCCAAAACTTAGCGACCACTAAAAAATTTCAAATAACAAATCCCAAATTTCAAATAAATCACAATGACCAAAATTCGAAATTCAAAACCTAAGAACAATACCTGGATATGAGTCAAAATATGCCAAATTGGTTTCGGTCATTGGATATTGGAATTTGAAATTTATTTGTAATTTGGTGCTTGAAATTTGGGATTTCTTAAAGCAAATTAAACAAACAGCGGCAGCCCGAAATGTACCTTAAATTTGATTGAACAGCACCTTTTTAATCCACTTCATTCCCAGTTCCAACAGGGTCAAATCATCTTCCATCGCCTTATCCATGGTCATGGAATCAACCTGAAGATTATCCGGAAGCCCGTTCTTTTGGATTTGTGATCGGAAATTGTCCAGATCATAAAGGGCCGTATAAAAAAAGTGTCTGGATTTAAGATCCAGCGCTCCCGGCATCAGCTGATTCTTCAAACTAATTATTTGCATCAGTTTGTCATTGATTTCATTATAAATTGCGATTTTCTGACCATCCATCCACCGATACACCGTCTGCTTTGCACCCTCGCTAAATCCTAGGCAATGTGGCTCCCGCAGCACCATAAACTGCTCGGTGATCTCACCGCTTTGTCTTGATCGGGAAAGGGCCCTTACCAGCGGGTATGTTCGGCAAGAGGACGGGCGGTTCTCATATACCCTGCATCCACGGGGGGAGACAAATGGACATAGGCGATCGTGATTGTCCTTCGGCCTCAGCGTTATAATGGGCAGTCCGGATTCGGGCCCGGTGTGCTGGTAAGTATACTGCGTGAGGAAATCTCCGGATGACAGTCCGAGGTGGTTTTTTAAACGCAAGATGTCATAGGGGGTAAGAAACTGGTTCAGGTCCCGACAGCACTCGTTAAAGCACGGCACATCGGGTGAACATGAAAAGCGAAACGAATCTTGCAGTGATATCGGGGTTAATTGATTGTCCACCTCTTAGGCTCCTTTTAAGATGGTGAAAATTATCCATAGCATGGTGATCAAATTTTATCCAATTTTTATATCCTTTCCTCTGGTCGCTTGATGCTTGATAGTCGATACATGATGATCTGCATTTACGGACCCGTCAGAATGTCATCGAGTATCGAGTATCCAGTATCCAGTGATTTAACACTACATATAGTGCCGGATTTCGCATTTTTATCCAAATGTTGTAAGGTGTGCCGGCGCTATCCATAATCAGGTTTTTTTGTCATTTTGATTGGTTAAAAACACTTGACAAGCCCAAGGTTGAATGATATCCTGCTCACCTTATACTATCTGTATCCTATTGAAATTACAGGATATTTTTTCCTTTTAATTTTATACTAAACCGCTTGAATTAACAAAGAGTTTAACCGGATAGGGGTTCCGGTTGCTATAGAATCAAAAACCCGAGATATAAAAACAAATCGAACCAAAGTGAGCATCTTTGGTAAATAATAGGAAGGGAGGTGCAAACGAGCAAAGGAACGTTTTTTTTGATCATTGACTTTAGAGGTATAAATCAAATTGTTAGAAAAACAAAATTAGGAGGTATACTAAATGCCAAGTTTTGTAATAGCTGAAAAATGTGACGGCTGCAAAGGCGGCGACAAAACCGCATGTATGTACATTTGTCCCAACGACCTGATGGTTCTGGAACCCAACGAAATGAAGGCCTACAACCAGGAACCCGATCAGTGCTGGGAATGCTTTTCCTGCGTAAAAATCTGCCCGACCCAGGCCATCGAGGTCAGAGGCTATTCCGACTTTGTGCCGTTGGGAAGTTCTGTTATGCCGATGCTGGGTACCGAAGATGTCATGTGGACCTGCAAGTTCAGAAACGGAACCATCAAGCGCTTTAAGTTCCCCATCCGGACCACTCCCGAAGGTCAGGCCAATGCTTATCTGGGCCTGAAGGGCAAGGACCTTGAAGGCGGGCTTCTGTCGACCGAAGAATCAGACGGCATGGCGTTGCGAGGACCTGCAGCTGACCAACTGGCCTAAACCGCCGGTTCAGGTGTAAAGACGACGAATACTTACAGTTTACTATTAATTAGTGATTTAAGGAGGATGCAATATGGCATTACCGAATAAACCTTTGGGTGAACTTAAAGCTGTTAGGGACCCGGAAGTCGAAGAGAGAGAAGTTGATATTCTCATCGTTGGCGGCGGAATGGCTGCCTGCGGCGCGGCGTTTGAGGTCAAAAAATGGATGTCCGACGACCAGAGCGTTTTGCTGGTGGACAAAGCCGCCCTGGAAAGAAGCGGTGCGGTTGCACAGGGTCTTTCGGCAATCAACACATATGTCGGCGAAAATGCTCCCGAGGACTACGTGCGCATGGTGCGTAACGACCTGATGGGTATTGTCCGCGAAGACCTGATTTTTGATCTGGGCTTACACGTGGATGATTCCGTCCATCTGTTCGAGGAGTGGGGATTGCCGATCTGGAAAAAATCCGAAGAAGGCAAAACCCTGGACGGCAAAAAGGGCCAGAAAATGGGAACGCTGAAATCAGGCGCCACACCGGTGCGTACCGGCAAATGGCAGATCATGATCAACGGCGAATCCTACAAACGAATTGTGGCCGAGGCTGCCAAGCTGGCGATCGGTGAAGAAAATGTTCTGGAAAGGGTTTTCATCGTTGAGCTGCTGCTGGACGCCAACAGGGAAAATCAGATTGCCGGTGCGGTTGGTTTTTCCGTCCGCGAGAACAAAGTTTTTATCATCAAATGCAAGACCATGATGGTGGCCTGCGGCGGCGCGGTAAACATCTACCAGCCGCGAAGTGTGGGCGAAGGTAAAGGACGCGCCTGGTATCCGGTATGGAATTCCGGCTCCACCTACACCCTGGCTATGCGAGTCGGTGCCGAGCTGTCCATGATGGAAAACCGTTTCACCCCGGCCCGTTTTAAAGACGGTTACGGCCCGGTGGGCGCCTGGTTCCTGCTTTTTAAAGCCAAGACCCTCAACGGTTTGGGCGAAGCTTTTGCGGGCGGTGATGCCGCCAAAAAGGAGCTGGAAAATTATGCACCATACGGAACCGCTGCCATCACTCCGACCTGTCTGCGAAACCACCTGATGCTCTTCGAGATGAAGGAAGGCCGCGGACCGATCATGATGGATACGGTCACCGCCCTGGCGGAACTTGGCAAGACCATGGACAAAAAAGAGCTCAAGCATCTTGAGTCCGAAGCCTGGGAAGACTTCCTGGATATGACCTGCGGCCAGGCCAATCTGTGGTGCGCCACCAACACCGAGCCCGAAAAGAAGAATTCCGAAGTTATGCCGACCGAACCGTACCTGCTCGGATCACACTCCGGCTGCTGCGGCCTGTGGACCTCAGGTCCGGATGAGGACTGGGTGCCGGATGCTTACAAGATCAAGGCTGCCAACGGCAAGGTTTACAACCGCATGACAACGGTTAACGGTCTGTTTACCTCCGGCGACGGCGTGGGCTGCTCCGGTCACAAATTTTCTTCCGGTTCTCACGCCGAGGGACGGATGGCTGTCAAACAGATGGCGCGTTACGCCACAGATAACGCCGACTTCTCACCGGCCATCGCCCAGAGCAAAGAGGAACTGGTCGATCTGGTTTACAAACCGGTCCGCACTTACCTGGATCATTGCGCCTACTCCACGGCCGACGATGTCAACCCCAACTACATCAAGCCTAACGGCATGATGTATCGCATGATGAAGGCCGGCCATGAATACGGTGCCGGAACGGCCACCTTCTACCAGACCACCTCCAAGAACCTGGAGATCGTGATGGATCTGCTCGCAACCATGCGGGAAGACAACGAAAAACTGGCCGCCGGTGATCTGCATGAACTGATGCGTGCCTGGGAAATCCAGCACCGCATCTGGACCCTTGAATCGCACCTGCGTCACATCCAGTACCGCAAAGAGACCCGTTATCCGGGCTTCTACTATCAGGCCGATTATCCGGGACAGGATGATGAGAACTGGTTCTGCTTTGTCAATTCCAAGTATGATCCGAAAGCGCAGACATGGGATATCTTCAAGAAGGATTACATCAAGATCATCAAGGACTAACCGAGTGTCGGCAGTGATATATCGTCGATGACATAACGCCTCCAGGTGTCTGTGGACACCTGGAGGTTTTTATTATTATCGTTTGAAACCCTAAACTGCACGGAGGGAAAGCATGACAGAAGAACAAACAACCCCTGCCAGTGGAAGCATCTTAGTTGTTGGCGGAGGGATCAGTGGCTTGACCACGGCTCTGGAGGCCGCCGAAGTGGGGTACGAGGTTTTCTTGGTTGAAAAAAATCCTTATCTGGGCGGACGGGTAGCACAACTCAATCAATATTTTCCCAAGCTATGCCCTCCGACCTGCGGGCTTGAGATCAATTTCAGGCGCATCAAGGATAACCCAAGAGTGAAAGTCTTAACCCTGGCGGAAGTTGAAAAGGTTGACGGAACCCCCGGCAACTACGACGTGGCCATTAAAGTCAACCCCCGCTATGTAAATGAGAACTGCACCTGTTGCGGCGATTGTGCCGTGGCCAGCCAGTCCGAAATCGACAGTGAATTCGACTTCGGGATGAAGAAAAACAAAGGCGCCTATCTGCCCTTTGAGATGGCCTTTCCGTCACGGTTTGTAATTTCGCCTGAAATTATCGGCACTGACGACGCCCGGCGCTGCCAAGAGGCCTGTAAATACGATGCGGTCGATCTGGACATGGCAGCCAAAACCCTGAATTTAAACGTGGGTTCCATTGTCTGGGCCACCGGCTGGCAGCCCTATGATGCCACCAAAATCGACAACCTCGGTTTCGGCCAATACCCCAACATCATTACCAACATGATGATGGAGCGGCTGGCGGCGCCCAACGGGCCGACCCGGGGCAAAATTGTCCGTCCGTCCGACGACAAAGAGCCCGAGTCCATCGCCTTTGTGCAGTGTGCCGGCTCCAGGGATGAGAACCACTTACCCTACTGCTCCTATATCTGCTGCATGGCCTCCCTGAAGCAGGCCACCTATGTGCGGGAGCGCTATCCGGAAGCCAAAATCTATGTGTTTTACATTGATCTGCGGACCCCGGGTAACCGCTATGAAAAATTTTATGAGAAAATCAAAGAAGATGAAAACATCTTTTTGATTAAAGGCAAGGTGGCTGAGGTCAGTGAAGACCCGGCCAGCAGGAATGTTACCGTGGTTGCCGAAAATGCCGTAACCGGCGAAAAAATCCACCAGACTGTGGAGATGGTTGTTCTGGCGACCGGAATGCAGCCCACAGCCGCAACAGACAAACTTCCGGCGGATTTAACGTACACTGATGACGGGTTTATCGTCAACGATTTTGAAAGCGGCGGGATGTTTGCAACCGGATGTGCCAATAAGCCGGCTGACGTGGTTTCATCCAATCAGAATGCAACCGGTATGGCTTTAAAGGCCATTCAAACTCTGGTGAACAGGTAGGAGGTTATCCATGGATAAAAAATATGGTGTGTATATCTGCGAAGGCTGCGGGATCGGAGAGGCCCTGGATATTGAAAAGCTTTGCGATGTACCCAAAGAAGAAGGCCTGGCCGTTAAGACCTGCCCGGTACTGTGCGGCAAAGAAGGCGTTGAGCTTCTTAAAAAAGATATCGCTGATGAAGGTGTCAACACCCTGGTTATTGCGGCCTGTTCGCGCCGGGTGCTTTATGATGTCTTTCGATTCGACGGCTGCCTGGTGGATCGGGTCAACTTAAGAGAGCAAGTGGTGTGGTCCCATCCCAGGTCCAAGTATCCGGCCCCCACGGAAGAACAAAAAGATGATGAAGGGTTCATCGATCACGTTCAACTGATGGCTGAAGACTATCTGAAAATGGGCATGGCCCGGGTCGAAAAGATCGATATGCCCGAAGCCTATCAGCTGGACACCTTCAGTCGGAAAATTCTGGTGATCGGCGGCGGTATCAGCGGCATTTCAGCGGCTATCGATGCCGCCAAAACCGGTTACGAGGTGACCATCGTCGAAAAAGAATCCGCCCTGGGCGGAAACGCTAAAAACTGGCGTAAACAGCTGCCGGGGGCCTATCCCTATGAAGGCCTGATTGAGCCGACCATCGAATCAAAAATCAAGGAGCTCGAAGGCTATTCCGGCATTACAATCAAAACCGAAACGGTGGTGGCACGGATTGCCGGTGAACCGGGAGATTTTACGGTAACCCTCAAAAAACCCGGGGAGAAGACCGAATTTGACGTCCCGTTTCCGCTGCCTGAGGAGATGAAGGTCGATGACAAGGGCAACGAGCTGACGGCAGAGCAAATCCATGAAAAGTTTATGGAATACAACGTGGGCAAGCAGGATATTCTGACCGTTGACCCCGATGGCGAGAAGTTCGGCGCGGTTATTCTGGCGGCCGGCTGGCGGCCGTACGAGCCCAAAGAGGGTGAATTTGCCCATCTGGGGTTCGGGGAATTGGCCGACGTGGTGACCAATCATCAGTTCGAGGAGATGGCGGCTGCCGGCGACATTATTTGTCCTTCCGATGGACGGGAAGCCAAGTCGGTGGTGTTTGTTCAGAGCCCCGGCCAGGGCAATGACAAAGACTTTTCCTATGCCGGTGCGGTAACCAGCCTGGTCACCCTCAAACAGGCCAAATACGTTCGTGAAGACCATGCCGACGGAAAGGCCTATGTGTTTTACCAGCACATGCGCACCGTCGGTCTGACGGAAAACTTTTATAAGAACATCCAGCAGGATCCGGGTATCTTTTTAACCAAGGGTGAGGTTACCGCCGTTTCCAAGAACGGCAGCGGCCTGATTGTCGAGGCTGATAATACCCTCCTGGGTGAAAAAATCCAGGTCAAGGCCGACCTGGTGGTGCTGGCAACGGGTATGGTGCCGGTCACCCACGATGATCCGATAGTCAATCTGGCCTACCGCCAGGGACCGGGATTTCGTGATAATGCCCTTTTTGATGATTACGCCGATTCCAATTTCATCTGTTTTCCCTATGAAACCCAGCGGACCGGTATTTATGCCGCCGGCGGTATCCGGCGAGCCATGACGGTGGAAGAGTCCATCGAGGATGCAACCGGTGCGGCTTTAAAAGCCATCCAGTGCCTGGAGTCTACTAACCGCGGGGTCTCGGTACATCCCAGGTCCGGCGATATGACCTTTCCCGACTTTTTCTTTCAGCGCTGCACCCAGTGCAAGCGCTGTACCGAGGAATGCCCTTTCGGGGCCATCGATGACGATGAAAAAGGGACCCCCAAACCGAATCCGGCTCGCTGCCGACGCTGCGGCACCTGTATGGGATGCTGCCCGGAGCGTATCATCAACTTTGTCGATTACAGCATTGACAGTATCGGTTCAATGGTAAAGGCCATCGGTGTACCTTCGGAAGACGATTTCGATGAGCCTCCGTTGAGAATTCTGGCCCTGGTATGTGAAAACGACGCCTATCCGGCGCTGGACATCGTCGGACTAAACCGGCTGACCTATTCAGCCGACGTTCGCGTTATTCCGGTCAGGTGTCTGGGGTCGGTCAATGTGATCTGGATCAAAGACGCTCTGGCGCAGGGCATGGACGGCGTATTTCTGCTGGGCTGCAAACACGGTGACGACTACCAGTGTCACTTTGTTAAAGGCAGTGAACTGGCGGAAATCCGAATGAAGAAAATCGGAGACGCCCTCTCGAGTCTGGCCCTGGAAGAAGAGCGGGTTGCGCAGTTCCAGGTGGCGATTGACGAATACGACAAACTGCCCCAGATGATCGACGAGTTTGTCGAAATGGTTGAAGAACTCGGCCCGAATCCGTTCAAGGGATTCTAGCACGGGATCTACATATTTTTATACTTGATTTAAGCAAAATAATATTTTACCGAAGCGAAACAATTACTAATGCAAATCCGAATATCGAAATCCGAAATCCGAAACAATCTTAAAATCCGAATGTTCAAAATTCTAAACAAAAGCGACTTTGAACATCGATCTTCTGTTTCGAGTTTCAAGATTCGAATTTCGGATTTCCCCGTCTTAGACGAAAAGGTGGATTGATTGGATGTCCTCGAATAATTTCCAGGCCGACAATATGAACCACAAAATCTTTGAGACGGGCCACTAGGAGGTAGTAATATGGCGGAAGCATACCTTATCGAGCCTGATTTGGATTTTATCAAAAAAGTGGGCGCGCTGGGCGGCGAAGATTTGAAAAAATGCTACCAGTGTGCCACCTGTTCGGTGGCCTGTCCGATTTCTCCGGATACCAAGCCGTTTCCCCGCAAGGAAATGATTGCCGCATCCTGGGGATTGAAAGACAAATTAGTGGGCAATGCCGACATCTGGCTGTGCCACAACTGCGGCGACTGTTCGACCCTCTGTCCGCGGGAGGCCAAGCCGGGAGACGTCCTGGCAGCCGTGCGGTCGTATACGATCGAGGAGTACGCCCAACCCAAAGTGCTGGCCAAAGCCATGAAGGACCCCAAAAAGTTGCCGATCCTGCTGGCCATCCCCGCCGTTCTTTTTCTCGTGGTGGGATTGATTACCGGTCTGCTGGATCTTACACCGGATCTCAGCGAAGGCATCAAGCATTATAAGTTTTTTTCGACCTGGCTGGTGGACATGCACATGCTCCCGGCGGCCATTTTTGCAGCGGCGGTTTTTGCCTTGGGCCTTAAACGGTTCTTGGCTGATATCCATCAGAACGCGCTGGCCGAAGGCAAGACCACCAAGGAGAAGATCGAGCCGGTCGGTTTCTTAATGGCTTTTATTCGTATTATCCCGACTATTCTTTTGCACAAAAAGTTTGGGGAGTGTACCGATAATAATGATCGTCAAATTGCCCATTTGCTGACGATGTACGGCTTCATCGGGCTTTTTATCGTCACCAGCATTATTTTTGTGGTGCTTTACGGCTCTTATCTGATGCCCGACGGCCCGATACACGGCCCCTGGTCCCAGCTTAATCCGGTCAAATGGTTGGCCAATATCGCAGGAGTATCCCTGATTGTCGGGACCATCCTGCTAATCAAAAACCGCGCTGCCAAAAAGGATCAGGTCTCGGGTTATTTTGACTGGTACCTGATCTATCTGGCCTTCGGACTGGGTGTCACCGGCATGGGCGCTCAGCTGACCCGCCTGGCAGGATGGGCGGTCATTTCGTTTGCTACCTATTATGTCCACCTGATTCTGGTGTTTGCCCTGTTTGCCTATCTGCCCTTCTCCAAGCTGGCCCATCTGGTTTACCGGACGGTGGCAATGACCTACAACGAGTATGCCGGGCGAAATTTTTAAAAAATATTAAAGCATAAAAGTAGAAAAAGGGAGCTCTGTTGGCTCCCTTTTTTATGGGTTAGTTGGGAAGTTATTGGCTTCCGTAAAGTCACCCCCACATCGCCACGGGGATGAACGGGCTGCAGACGCCGCCGGCGCGGCCCTCATGAACTGCCCGAACCCGAATGGGTAATGGTCCTTGGCATTGTTTTTTCTTCCCTGGCCGGTCAACTGCTGATGAACCAGGGCTTCTTTTATTGCCGGGGCTGGGAGGGCGGCGTGCTCATGTCCAGCGAGGTGATTTTCACCG
>JBATKU010000671.1:0-3359 GCA_049669725.1 Desulfobacterales bacterium | reverse complement strand
TCAGCTCTGCTAAGGGCGGCGGATCGACAAACCAGAAAATCGAACCCATAAATACGATGGCAATCCGTAAGAGAAGCAGCACCATGGATAAAGCAACGGCCTGTTCCGGGGTGTGTCCAAAAAAATTAAAAACTGCTAATAATCCGGCATCTCTGGTTCCAATCCCTAAAAACGATATGGGTATCAACGTAATCAGGGAGGTAATGGTCATGACCAGAACGACCTGGAAAAAACCTAGCTCCAGATTGAGTCCTCTGGTCAAAAAATAGATGCTGATAAAATAAAGCCCAAAGGCCCCAATCGAAAAAATATAAATTTTAAAATCTAATATGTCATGAATTTTTTGCAAATGTTCATTAATATTCCAGCCTTTTTTAAGAAGCAGCTCTTTGAATCGCTTTGGGAAAAATCGGGTCGAAACTATCAGACATACCTTGCGTGCGGGTATAAACGCCAGGCAGGTGATCAATATGAATAACCCTAGTCCGATATCCGAACCCAGGCTCATCCATACCAGAAAAACACTTATCGCTCCAAATATCAACGGCAGCAGGTAGTCATAATATTTTTCTGCCAGTATGGATAAAAGGGGCAGCAGCAGGCCGTGACCATCCCGTTTAAGATAAACGGCCTTGGCAAAGGTTCCCACCGTTGCGACCACCATTATCGCTACCATTTCAACAAAATAGATTTTAAAACATTGCCATTTTGTGTAGGTGATATCGTATTTTGATAAAATTATCCGCCAGCGGATGCTTCTAATGAAAATTAACGGTGGGATCAGGGCCAGGCTGATAATAAAAAAGGTCCATCTCGAAGCCAATAGGGTTTCTTTTAACGCCGTTACATCAACATAGACGTAAAGAAGAATAAAAAAGATAATTGGTCCAATTAATCTAAGAAAAAATTTAAATTTCATCAGCCGGATTTCCTGATATACATCCTGACGATTTCTCCGCGTTGTATAAGTGATCCTGCAAACGCTAACGGGTAGGCGAGCAGCTGCAGGCTTAGATACAGGCCTAATAATAGCAAAGGATATCGACCCTTATATTTTTTTCGCGTCCTTCTTGGCGCAAGAGCAGGAAAAGCCGACAACACCAGCGCACTGGGGGAAATCCGGTGGGAAAAAAATTCTGTTTTAACAATCTGGATCTTACCGGCAGTTTCAAAAACCTTTCGCAGAGTGGCCGGTGTGAAATGATTCAAATGGGTCGGTATCTCCAACGGCTGCCAGCGGCGCTTGAAAACCTGAAAGCCGACCGAATCAAGGTTGGGGACCTCGATGATTATCAAGCCTCCTATCTTTAACAGCATCAACGCGTGTTTAACCGAGGTGAGAGGATCTGCCAGATGCTCCAGAACATGGAAACAGGTAATGATATCGAAAGATCCATCCGGGAATTCAGCTTTTTCAATCGTGGTCGATGATATCTGGGGATCATTTAGATCTTTTTTGTAGGCATCGATGCCGGAACAATGCAATCCAAAGTTGTGCAGAAGCCTAATAAATGAGCCGTCACCGCAGCCCCAATCCAGGATTTTGCTGTCATCGGTTGTATACTTCCGAATGGCTGAAATAACCGGGGCCATGCGCAATCGATAAAGGGTGTCAAGAGAGGTGCTCTTTTTTAATTGACCGGATTGCCAGTAGTCCTGGTCATAATACCGCTGAAGAATATTTTCGGAAGCCATGGGGTAGGTTGTCACCAGGGCGCAATTGTCGCATTGGCTCAACGCGAAACGATCGTTGTCCCGGGTGCTAATATCATGGAGAATGGTCTGCTGGCCTTTTCCTCCACAAAGACGACAGGTATTATTTTCAGCGTCGGTCATGGCAATAAAATGCAGATAAGATTATCTCAATCAGCAGTGGTTAAAAACTCATCCATTTTTTGACTGCAAATTAAATGCATATGCTTTCTTATTTTTTCAGCCGGCCAGTTCCACCATTGAATTTTCAGCAGTTGTTCAATCGTATCATCATCAAATCGTTTTTTTACAAGTTTGGCCGGATTACCGGAAACAACTGCATAGGGTGGCACATCCCTGGATACAACGGCCTGGCTGCCGATTACGGCACCGTCGCCAATTTTTACCCCTGACAGTATAACGGCACCTTCCGCAACCCAGACATCGTTGCCAATGACGACATCACCTTTGGAAGCGGGATGACCTTTCACCCCATCCGCCTCGGGCCAAATTTTACCCAGAGCAGGAAACGGATAGGTTGACACCCAGTCCATTCTGTGGTCGGCACCGAGAATTATTTTTACATTGGCCGCTATGGAACAAAATTTGCCGATGATAAGCCTGGTGTCTTTGGTAAAAGCAACTACTCTGGGTCGTCCATAGGTAAATTCGCCGATGCGGTAATTATCACCGATGAGGATGTCCCTGGTATAAAACCGCAGGGATCGCAATCGATATTTGATTCGTTCCGATAAAATTTGCAGTCGGTATGAAAAATTGACACTCATAATATTGATCCCCGGCTATAATTAACGTTTCAGGATTAGCTTTAACAGGGCAAAATTTGGTATTCGTCGTTGTTCCATAATGCGTCGCTTTTTGGCCTCAAACCGGGGCAATTGGAACAGAGCCGTCAGCATGCAAGCCATCGAGAAAAGACCAAACGGTAAAAAATAAATCGCTTTTCTGCTGCCTGTTAAGGGAAACGCAAAGATCTTAAAGATACCTCCAAAAAATAAAAATGTGGAAAAAAAGAAAAATTCCAATCCGCTCATGTTTTTATAAAATGCATATACCCGATTTTTGATTGCTCCGGCTGCAGTGAGCATTCGACCTTTTTCTAAATTCATATTGCTCTTGTGCAAATGATAAACAACGGCGTCCCGGGCGGCACAAATATTTTGAGCCATATTATGTATTCGCAAAGACAGGTCAGTGTCCTCAGCATACATCCAGAGTTGATCATCAAAAAGGTATCCCAACCTGGAAATTGTTTCCCGCCGAATAATAAAAGCGCAGCCCGATAGCAGTTTGGTGCGAAATATACTTTTCCCGTTTATAATCCGGTTTTGTCCATACCCAAAAGGCACCAGGTCGCATAAGTACAAAGACTCCGGAATGAAAGTTGCGGCCATAGTGCCAAAGCCCTCAGCCTCCGGCGTCATTATATTCGGGTTGCACGCAGCAAGCGTCTTATCAGTCTCCATTATGTTTACCAGGGACAGTAAAAAGCCTGGATGACAGATGGTGTCCTGGTTTAGAAAAACTAGAAGTTCATGGCTGGCGTGCAAAAGCGCCTGATTATTGCCGGCCGCATAGCCGATATTTTTTTCAAGGGCAATAGCTTTGACAGACGAAAAATTCTGGCGGATAATACTGAGGGTTTC